>VGRW01000004.1 GCA_016875225.1 Deltaproteobacteria bacterium | reverse complement strand
GGGGTCCACGCACCTCCCCCTTCGAAAGGGGAGACGAGTCTCGCGTCAGCACCCGCTGCCCGAACTCGCGTTGGCTACACCGTAGCGCAACATCTATTTTGGGACCGCTTCTAGACTTCTTCCTTGGGGCGGAGGTAGCGCGAGAGCAGCGAGAAGAAGGTCTCGCTGCTCGACCGGCTTGGTCGCGAACGCGTCGCAGCCCGCCGCCAGGCAGCGGCCCCGCTCCGAGTGCAGCGCGTGGGCCGTGAGCGCGACGATCGAGCCGGTGTAGCCGCGGCTGCGCAGGATACGCGTCGCGGTGTAGCCATCCATGATCGGCATCTGCATGTCCATCAGGATCAGATCGAAATCCGTTCCGGCCTCGCGCGCGGCGAGCGCGCGCTCGACGCCCTGCTGGCCGTTCTCGCAGGTCGAGACCTCGAGCCCGAGCCTGGCGAGCAGGAGCCGAATCAGGCGCTGGTTGTCGGCGCCGTCCTCGACCAGGAGCACGCGTCCGCACAGGCGCGGCACGGCGACGCGCGGGGTGTCACCGCGCGGAGTGTCGGCGCTCTCCTCCGTGGGGCGCGTTCGCTCGACGCCCTCGATCGGCCCGGTCGGGAGCGAGACACGGACGGTCGTGCCGCGGCCCGGCTGGCTCTCGAACTCGATCGAGCCGTCCATGAGCTCGCAGAGGTGCTTCGAGATCGAGAGCCCGAGACCCGTGCCGCCGTAGCGCCGCGTGGTCGATCCGTCGGCCTGGCGGAACGGCTGGAACAGCCGCGCCCGATCCGCGCTCGAGATCCCGATTCCGGTGTCGGCCACCTCGAAGACGATCCGGGCGGCGCCCGCCGATTCGACCAGCGCGGCCGAGAGCCGCACGGAGCCGACCTCGGTGAACTTCAGACCGTTTCCCACCAGGTTGATCAGGACCTGGCGCACGCGCGTCGGGTCGCCCTCGATCCGGGTCGGTAGCTCGGTCTCGAACTCGACCCGGAACGGGATTCCCTTCGCCTCGGCGCGCACGCGCATCAGCCGCGCGACGTCGCGGACGATCGCGATCGGGGAGTACGAGACGCGCTCGAGCTCGAGCCGGCCGGACTCGATCTTGGAGTGGTCGAGGATGTCGTTCAGGAGCGTCAGCAGGTAGTCGCCGTTGCGCTGGATCGTGTTCAGCGCGTCGATCGTCTCGCGTGAAGCCGAAAGGTTCGTGGCCTGGTCGAGAAGCTCCTCGGTGAAACCGAGGATCGCCGTCATCGGCGTGCGGATCTCGTGGCTCACGTTGGCCAGGAACTCGCTCTTCACGCGCGTCGACTGCTCGGCGTGCAGCATCGCCTCGCGAAGCGCCGAGTTCGCCTCTTCGAGAACCTCGACGCGGCCCTGCTCCGTGCGCAGCGCCTTGCGCTCGGCGGCGTCGCGCGCGACGAGCGCGAGCTTGGCCTGCTGCGGAGCTTCGAGCCGGTGCAGGATCGCCAGCACCGGGAGTGCGGCGCCGCCGCTCCCGGCGAGCTTCAGCTCCCCCTCTCGCGATCGGCTCGCGCCGGCGGGGGCCGCACGGACCTCCGCGAGCATCTCCTGCCAGGCTCCGGCGAAGCCCGGCGCGAGCAGCGACTCGATCGGCTTCGCTTCGAGCGCTGCGCGGGAATGCCCGAGTCGCAGCTCTGCGGCCGCGTTCGCAGCGATGATCCGTTGCTCTTCATCCAGTGCGATGATGAGTTCGGACACCAGCGACAGTAGCGCCACGGCGTCGGACTGCAGACCCATACGCTGGGCATCGACCGCGGGCTCGCCTGCCTGAATCCCGGAGCGCCGGTATGCTAGCCGCGGCGGTCGGGGTCGGGGGGCAGCGGATGGAGCGCGAGGCGGGAGTTCCGGAGGGTGCCGAGCGCTCCGGCTTCGAGATCGCGCGCGAGCGCGCGGGCTTCGTGCTGGCGCCGCTGGTCTTCGCCGCGCTCTGGCTCGCGCCGCTCGAGCTCGCCCCGGAAGCGCACCGCCTGGCGGCGATCATGGGCGCGGTCGTCGTGCTCTGGGTCAGCGAGGCGATCCCGATGGCGATGACCGCGTTCCTCGGCGTCGCGTTCGCCGTGGTGCTCGGCGTCGCGCCCGCCTCGGTCGCCTTCGCGCCGTTCGCGGACCCGCTGATCTTCCTGTTCATCGGGACCTTCATGCTGGCGCAGGCGATCTTCTTCCACGGCCTCGACCGGCGCTTCGCGTTCGCGATCCTGGCGCTCCCCGGTGTCGGCGAGAGCCCCGGACGCGTGCTGGTGGCGTATGCCTGCGCGGCTGGCGCGATCTCGATGTGGATCAGCAACACCGCGACGGTGGCGATGATGTTCCCGATCGGGGTCGCGCTGCTCGGCGCGCTCGAGCGCCGCGCCGGCGCGAGCCTGCCGGCGAGCTTCGGCACGGCGCTTCTGCTCTCCAACGCATTCGCAGCGTCGATCGGGGGCCTGGCGACGCCGGTGGGCACGCCGCCGAATCTGATCGGGCTCGGCTTCATCCGCCGCGAGCTCGGCGTCGACCTGCCCTTCTTCTCCTGGATGTCGCTGGGGCTTCCGGTCGTGGCGCTGCTGATCTCGATCATGCTCGTCGACCTCGCGCGGGCGGGCACACCCCGGGGCCTGCGCCTGTCCGGCGCCGCGGAGCTGATCCGGGGCGAGCGCGCCGCGCTGGGCGCCTGGTCGCGCGGCGAGCGGAACACGCTGATCGCCTTCGCGGCCACGGTTCTGTTCTGGGTCCTGCCCGGGGCCGTCGCGCTCACCGCCGGGCAGGACTCGCCCGCGTACGGCTTTCTGGTCACGCACCTTCCCGAGGGCGTGGTCGCGCTGCTCGGCGCGGGGCTGCTCTTCGTGCTGCCGACGGATCTGCGTCGAAACGAGTTCACCCTGCCCTGGCGCCAGGCGCTCGCGATCGACTGGTGGATCGTGTTCCTCTACGGAGGCGGGATCGCGCTGGGCACGCTCGCGTTCAAGACGGGCCTGGCCGAGGCGCTCGGGCGCTCGCTCACCGACCTGCTCGGCGTGCAATCCGCCTTCGGGCTGATCGCGCTCTCGACCGCGTTCGCGACGGTGCTCTCCGAGACCACCAGCAACACCGCGTCGGCGAACATGGTCGTGCCGGTCGTGATCGCCTTCGCGCAGTCCGCCGGGATCGACCCGGTCCTGCCCGCGGTGGCCGCGACGCTCGGCGCGTCGCTCGGCTTCATGCTGCCGGTCTCTACCCCGTGCAACGCGATCGTCTACGGCTCGGGGCGGATTCCGCTGGCCCGGATGATCCGACACGGGATCGTGTTGGACCTGGCCGGGATCGCCGTGATCGTCGCCGTCGTGAGCCTGCTCGGCCCGTGGATCCTCGGCCGCTAGATGCGAACCGTCAGGCAGTCAGGCTCGACGCGACGTTTCCGAGCCCCTGGTCGAATCTGCACTCGATCTGATCGCCCGCGTCGATCGGCACCATGCGCACGAACGACCCGGTGAGGATCGTCTGGCCCGGCTCGAACACGACTCCGAACTCGCCGAGCTTGTTCGCGAGCCAGGCGACGGACGTGACCGGGTTGCCCAGCACCGCGGACGCCTCGCCCTGCTGCAGGACCTCGCCGTTCTTGAACAGCGCGCCGCGCACGCGGCGGATGTCGATCTGATCCAGCCGGCGCGGATTCGCGCCGAGCACGGCCGCGCCGCAGGCGGCGAGATCGGCGACGGTGTCGATGATGTTGAAGCCCGGCCCGCGCGCCACGCGGAAGTCGACGATCTCGATCGCAGGCAGCACGAAATCCGTCGCGCGAAGCACGTCGACGGGCAGCACGCCCGGCCCCGCGAGCCGCTCCTTCATGACGAAGGCGATCTCCATCTCGACCATCGGCGAGAGAAAGCGCGAGCGCGGGATCGGCGTGTCCTCGGGAAGGAAGAGGTCGTCGGTCATCGCGCTGAAGTCGGGCTCGCTCGACCCGGCCAGCTGCTGCATGGGCTTGGAGGTGAGGCCCACCTTGTAGCCCTTGATCCTCCGTCCGGCCTCGACCCTGCGCCGGATGAACGCTTCCTGGATCCGGTACGCGTCTTCGATCTCGATCTCGGGATAGGCGCCCGTGAGGCGCGGCACGGGCTTGCCGGTCCGGTGCGCCTCGTGCAGCTCGTCCGCGATCCTGGCTCGCGTGGCGTCGTCCAGCATCAGCGCTTCTCCCTCGAGATCTTCTCGCGCACCGCGGCAAGGCTCGCCGCGCTCGACGTCGCCAGCGCAACGCTGTCCGTCGTGACCGAGACCATGCGGAATCCCTGCTCCACCCGGCGTGGCGCCACGACCGCGTTCGAGAGCACGGCGGCGACCTTGCCGGCCTTTCGCGTGGCGTCGAGCA
This sequence comes from Deltaproteobacteria bacterium, assembly GCA_016875225.1. Taxonomy (NCBI): domain Bacteria; kingdom Pseudomonadati; phylum Myxococcota; class Myxococcia; species Deltaproteobacteria bacterium. The sequence goes on along the minus strand of VGRW01000004.1, from coordinate 95,178 downwards.
CGCGCGCGATGGCGGCGTCGAACTCGGGCTTTCCGTCGTTGTCGCCGGGTGGCAGGCCGAGCGCGACCGAAAGGTCGAACGGGCCCAGGAACACCGCGTCGACACCGGGCACCGCCACGATCTCCTCCACGTGGGCCAGCGCCTCTGCGGTCTCGATCATCGGGATCACGGCGACTCGGGAGTTGGCCGTGGCGAAGTAGCCGCCGCCGTCCCGCGTGCCGACGCGGATCGGGCCGAAGCTGCGGCGCCCCAGAGGCGGATACAGACAGGCGTCGACCGTCCGGCGCGCGTCGTCGGCGGTCTGGATCATCGGCACGAGAATTCCCAGCGCGCCGGCGTCGAGCATGCGGCCGATGATGCCCGGCTCGTTCCAGGGCACACGGACGATCGCGGGCACGCCCGCGAGGTCCGCGGCGCGGATCATGTCGAGCGCGCCGGTGTAGTCCATGCAGCCGTGCTGCATGTCGACCAGGACCCAATCGAAGCCGAGCCGACCTACGGTCTCGACGCCGAGCGCGCCCGGCATCATGCACCAGGCGCCGAGCGTGACTTCGCCGGCCGCCCAGCGGGGCTTCAGCGAGGGCGTCGAGCCCGCCGTCATCGTCGTTCTCCTTCGGGTCGAATCCGGTCAGGTCACGCGCACGCCGCGCGCCATCAAGAGCTTTCCGGAGCGCACCAGCTCCGCCAGCTTGAAGGGACGCAGCAGATCGACGAAGGCGTCGAGCTTCTCGCTCGGGCCGTGCACCTGCAGAATCAGCGAGTCCGAGCCGTAGTCGACCACCTTGGCCTTGAAGTGCTCCGCGACCTGCAGGATCTGCGTGCGGCTGTCGAGCGGCGCGAAGAGCTTCACCAGCGCGATCTCGGTCTCGTAGCTCTCGTCGCCTGTGTGGTCGATCGCGTGCACCACGTCGACGAGCTTGGCGAGCTGCTTGATGATCTGGTCCAGATCCTCGGCGTCCCCCGAGCAGACGATCGTCATGCGCGAGAAGCGCCCCTCGGCGCCGGCCGAGACCACCAGGCTCTCGATGTTGAAGCCGCGGCGCGAGAACACCAGGCACACGCGCACCAGCACGCCGGGCTTGTTGTTCACGAACAGAGAGATCGTGTGCAGCGGGAGTCGCGGCGCCGGGGACGGCGCCGGCGCGAGCGCGGGAGCGGCCATCTCAGGTGCTCCCCGACGGCTTCTCGAGCCGGTGCTTGGGCTTCTCGATCAACATCTCCGAGAGCGACGCGCCGGCGGGGATCATCGGGAACACGTTGTCCTCCTTCACCACCTCGGCGACGACCACGCACGGCCCCTTGTCCCAGGCGTGCGCCTCGCGCAGGATGCGGTCGACGTCGGCCGGGCGGCGGATCCGCAGGCCTTTGGCGCCGTAGGCCTGTGCGAGCTTCACGAAGTCCGGGTTTCCCTCGAGATCCGCGCCGGAGAGGCGGTTGTCGTAGAACATCTCCTGCCACTGCCGGATCATGCCCAGGTAGTTGTTGTTGATGATCAGGCACTTCACCGGGAGCTTGTTCACGCAGGCGGTCGCGAGCTCCGAGCAGGTCATCTGGAAGCCGCCGTCGCCCACGATCGCCCACACCTTCTTGTGTGGCTGCGCGAACTGCGCGCCGATCGCCGCCGGGAAGCCGAAGCCCATCGTGCCCGCTCCCCCGCTGGAGAGCCAGGCGCGGTTGCTACGCGTCAGGCAGAACTGCGCCGCCCACATCTGGTGCTGGCCGACGTCGGTGGTCAGGATCGAGTCGCCCTTGGTGACCGCGTTCAGCCGGTCGAGCACGTGCTGCGCGCGCAATCCCCCCTGTTTGGGGTACTTGAGCGGGAATTGCTTGCGCCAGCGCACGATCTGCGCCAGCCACTCCGCGGTGTCGGCCATCTCGACCTGCGGCACCAGATCCTCGATCACCAGCCGCGCGTCCCCGTGGATCGACACGTCGGGCCGGATGATCTTGCCGAACTCCGCCGCGTCGATGTCGACGTGGATCTTCACCGCGCGGCGGCAGAAATCCGTGACGCGCCCGGTGATGCGGTCGTCCCAGCGGCCGCCGATCGCCATGATCAGGTCGCAGTCGACCACCGCCTTGTTCGCGTAGGCGGTGCCGTGCATGCCGAACATGCCGAGGTTCAGCGGGTGGGTCTCGTCGACCGCTCCCTTGCCGAGGAGCGTGTTGACCACCGGCGCGCGCAGCTTCTCGGCGAGCGCGGTGATCGCCTTGCCGGCGTCGGAGATCACCGCGCCGTGGCCGACGTAGAGCACCGGCCGCTTCGCCTCGCGCAGGTAGCGCGCCGCCTCGGCGATGCGCTCGGGATCGCCCCGACCCGGAACGGTGTAGCCCGGCAGATCGAGCGCGTCGGTGAACGCTGCGGTGCACGGCCCCTGACCGATGTCCTTGGGCACGTCGATCAGCACCGGTCCGGGCCGGCCGGAGGTCGCGATGTGGAACGCCTCGCGGATCACGCGCGGGATCTCGTCGGCGCTCTTGATCAGATAGGAGTGCTTCACCACCGGGTAGGTGATGCCGGTGACGTCCGCCTCCTGGAACGCGTCCTTGCCGAGCATGGGCGAGATGGTCTGCCCGCTGATCACGATCAGCGGCGCCGAGTCCATCTGCGCGGTGAGCACCCCCGTGACGGTGTTGGTCGCGCCCGGGCCCGAGGTCACCAGCACCACGCCCGGCCGGCCGGTCGCGCGCGCGTACCCGTCGGCCATGTGCGTGCCGCCCTGTTCGTGGCGAACCAGGATCAGCTTGATCTTGGAGTCGGACAAAGCGTCGAAGATCGGTAGGGCCGCTCCGCCGGAGAGGCCAAAGATGTACTCGACCCCCTCTCTTTCGAGGCACCGGACGATCATCTCCCCGCCGGTAGGGATCTTCTTGCTCAAACTTGGTCTCCCGTGGCCCTGCGGTCGCAGTGCGCTCTCTCGAACTTTGAGATTCGAGCGGCCAAATTACCTCGACTTGCGTCAAATTGCCAAGAACTTCGCAGTTGACCGGAGAACTTTGCTTCGACTACGGTTCCGGATCTCGAAACACAGGCATCCAGGAGGCGAAAATGGCCGCTCGATTCCAGGGGAAGGTCGGAATTCTCACCGGAGCGGCCTCCGGGATCGGGGCCGCGACGGCCCGCCGCCTGGCCGGCGAGGGCGCGCGGCTGATCCTCGCGGACATCAACCGCGACGCGGGCGCGGCGCTGGTGAAGGACCTGGGCGGCGAGAGCGATCGGGTCGGCTTCGCGCCCTGCGACGTCCGCGATCCGGCGCAGGTCGCGGCGCTCGTGGCCGGTGCGGAGCGCCGCTTCGGCCGGCTGGACCTGCTCTTCAACAACGCCGGAGCGGCGGCCTTCGGAACCACCACCGAGATCGAGCCCTCCGCGTGGCGCGACCTGTTCGAGCTGAACGTGCACTCGATCTTCTCGGCCTGCCGATCCGCGATCCCGCTGATGAAGCGCGGCGGCGGCGGCGCGATCGTGAACACCGCCTCGATCTCTGGCCTGTTCGCCGACTACTCGATCCCCGCCTACAACGCGACCAAGGGCGCGGTGGTGAACCTGACCCGGTCGCTCGCGGTCGACCACGCGCGCGACGGCATCCGCGTGAACGCGGTCTGCCCGGGCCCGATCGACACGCCGCTGATCGCGGGGCTCAAAGCCGTTCCCGCGATCATCGACGAGTACGAGCGCCTGATCCCCGCAGGCCGCATCGGCCGGCCCGAGGAGATCGCCGCCGCGGTCGCGTTCCTGCTCTCCGACGACGCGTCCTACGTCTCGGGCGCGATGCTGGTCGTCGACGGCGCGCTCACTGCGCACACCGGGCAGCCGAACTTCCGGCGCGCGATCGAGGCGCTGCAGGCCGCGTCGGCCGTCGAGCCGGGCTGACGAGGCTCGCGGCCTGCCGCTAGGATTCGCGCATGGCCGACTTCACCTACCAGCCGATCTTCGAGCACGGTCACGACGAGACGCCGTACCGCAAGCTCACGAGCCAGCACGTCTCGATCCAACGCTTCGCCGACCGCGACGTGCTCGCCGTCGAGCCCGAGGCGCTCGCGCTGCTCGCGCGCGAGGCACTCGACGACGTCTCTCACCTGCTCCGACCCGGCCACCTGGCACAGCTCGCGAAGATCCTCGCGGACCCGGAGGCGAGCGAGAACGATCGCTTCGTCGCGCTCGAGCTGCTGATCAACGCGAACATCGCCGCGGGCCGCGTGCTGCCGAGCTGCCAGGACACCGGCACCGCGATCGTGATGGCGTACAAGGGCCAGCAGGTCTGGACGCGCGGCGACGACGCCGAGCCGCTCTCGCGCGGGATCTTCGAGGCGTACCAGCTGCGCAACCTGCGCTACTCGCAGATGGCGCCGCTCGACATGTACACGGAGAAGAACACCGGCACGAACCTGCCCGCGCAGATCGACCTCTACGCCGAGCCGGGAGACGAGTACCGCTTCCTGTTCATGGCCAAGGGCGGAGGCTCCGCGAACAAGACCTTCCTGTACCAAGAGACGAAGGCGCTGCTGAACCCCGCGTCGCTGACCAAATTCGTGTCCGAGAAGATCCGCTCGCTCGGCACCTCGGCCTGCCCGCCGTACCACCTGGCGCTGGTGATCGGCGGCACCTCGGCCGAGCAGACGCTGAAGACCGTGAAGCTCGCCTCGGCGCGCTACCTCGACGACCTGCCGACGCGCGGGAACGAGCTCGGGCGCGCATTCCGCGACCTGGCGCTCGAGGAGCAGGTGCAGAAGCTCTGCAACGAGACGGGAATCGGAGCGCAGTTCGGCGGCAAGTACTTCGCGCACGACGTGCGCGTGATCCGCCTGCCGCGACACGGCGCGTCGTGCCCGGTCGGGCTCGGCGTCTCGTGCTCGGCCGACCGCCAGATCCTGGGCAAGATCAATCGCGACGGCGTCTTCCTCGAGCAGCTCGAGACGAACCCCGCGAAGTATCTGCCCGAAGTGACCGACGACGAGCTCGGCGGCGAGGTCGTGAAGATCGACCTGCGTAGGCCCATGCGCGAGATCCTGGCCGAGCTCTCGCGACACCCGGTCGGAACCCGGCTCTCGCTCTCGGGGCCGATGATCGTCGCGCGCGACATCGCGCACGCGAAGCTGAAGGAGCGACTCGACTCCGGCGCCGGCCTGCCGCAGTACGTGAAGGACCACATGGTCTACTACGCCGGCCCCGCCAAGCAGCCGAAGGGCCGCGCGTCCGGCTCGTTCGGACCGACGACCGCGGGCCGCATGGACTCCTACGTCGACCTGTTCCAGAGCCAGGGCGGGAGCATGGTGATGCTCGCCAAGGGCAACCGAGGCAAGCAGGTCCGCGACGCGTGCGCGAAGTGGGGCGGCTTCTACCTGGGCTCGATCGGCGGCCCGGCCGCGCGTCTCGCCGACCACTCGATCAAGAAGGTGAGCGTGCAGGAGTACGAGGAGCTCGGCATGGAGGCGATCTGGAAGATCGAGGTCGAGGACTTCCCCGCGTTCATCGTCACCGACGACAAGGGCAACGACTTCTACGCGGGCCTGCTCGAGAGCAAGCCCGCCCCCGTGCTGCAGATCTCCGGGAACTCGTGAACGCCTGGGAGATCCGGAGCGACGGGGGCATCGGCGCGCTGGTCGCGTGCGAGCGGCCGGCGCTGGCGCCGGGGCCGCGCGAGCTTCTGGTGCGCGTGCGCGCGGTCTCGCTCAACTACCGCGACCTGCTGCACGTGCTCGGCTACGCGGACCGCGACCGCTGGCCGCTCGTGCCCTGCTCCGACGGAGCGGGCGAGGTGGTCGCGGTCGGGCGCGACGTGACACGCTTCCGTGTCGGGGACCGGGTCGCCGGCACGTTCTTCCAGGGCTGGGACGCGGGGCCGATCACGGCCGAGGCGATGGAGACCGCGCTCGGCGGGCGGCTCCAGGGCATGCTGGCCGAGCACGCGCTTCTGCGCGAGGAGGGCGCTGTGCCGCTGCTTCCCGGCTGGAGCTTCGAGCAGGCCGCGACGCTGCCGTGCGCGGCGCTCACCGCCTGGAACGCGCTGGTCGCGCAGGGCCGGCTCGCGGCGGGCGAGACGGTGCTGGTGCTGGGCACGGGCGGCGTGTCGCTCTTCGCGCTGCAGATCGCGAAGCTGCACGGCGCGCGCGTGATCGTCACCTCGAGCAGCGACGAGAAGCTGGCCCGGGCCCGCGCGCTCGGCGCCGACGCGACCGTGAACTACCGCGCGCAGCCGGACTGGGAGCAGCGAGTGCTCGAGCTCACCGACGGTCGCGGCGTGGATCACGTGGTCGAGGTCGGCGGCGCGGGCACGCTCGAGAAGTCGCTGATCGCCGCGAGCCACGGCGGAAGCGTGTGGCTGATCGGCGTGCTGACCGGCTTCCAGGGCAAGGTGAATCCGCTGAACGCGCTGCAGAAGAGCCTGCGCGTGCAGGGCATCTACGTGGGCAGCGCGGAGATGTTCCGCGCCATGAACGCCGCGTTCGGCGCGAACCGGCTCGAGCCCGTGATCGACCGCGTGTTCGCCTTCGCGGACGCCCCCGACGCGTTCCGCGCCATGCAGGCCGCGGGGCACTTCGGCAAGCTCGTGGTCCGTGTCGACTAGCGCTTCCGCCCTGCCCTTCACCGCCCCGGCCCTGCTCGCGCCCATGGAGGGCGTCACCGAGCCGTGTTTCCGCGACCTGGTGCTGGCTCGCAACCCGGCCGACGCGCTGGGCGGAGCCTTCACCGAGTTCGTGCGCATCAGCGTGTCGGCGATCCCGCGCTCGGTCGTGCGTCGCCACCTCGGCCCCACGCGATTCGCGCAGCCGGTCGGACTGCAGCTCATGGGAAACGACCTCGCGCACCTCGCCGAGACCGCGCGCAACGCCGTCGACGCGGGCGCGCCGCTCGTCGACCTGAACTTCGGCTGCCCCGCGAAGCGGGCGATCTCGGGCTGCGCCGGCTCGGCGCTGCTCCGCGACCCCGCGGCGATCGAGCGCATCGTCGCCGCCGTCGCAACCGCGGTGCGCGTGCCCGTCACCGCGAAGCTTCGCGCCGGCTTCGACGACGCCGCGCGCGTCGAGGACCTGGCGCGCGCCGTCGAGGCCGGCGGCGCGGCCCTGCTCACGCTGCACTGCCGAACCCGCGCCGAGGCGTACTGCGACGCGGTCGACTGGACGCGCATCGCGCGCGCGGTGCGCGCGGTGTCGATCCCCGTGTGCGGAAACGGCGGCATCACGAGCTTCGCCGAGCTCGAGCGCATGCGCCGCGAGAGCGGCGCGAGCTTCGCGATGGTCGGGCGCGGGGCGCTGGCCGACCCGTGGATCTTCAGCGGCCGGCGCGTCTCGCGCGGCGAGGCCGCGCGCTTCCTGCTCGAGTACGCCGACACCCTGCGCGCCCGGCGCTCCTGGCCGGCGAGCACGATCGCTTCGCGCCTGAAGCAGCTGCTGCGCTACTGGACCGCGGGCGGCCTCGTGCCGGACGCGGCGACACGCGCCGGCTACCTGCGCGAGCGCGACGGCGATGCACTGCTCGCGCGGCTCGGCCGGCTCGCTCTCGAAGTCTGACGCATCCGTCCTATGCTCCCCGCCCCATGCCGCTGCTCTCCCTGGAAGACGTCTCGATCGCCTACGGCCGGCAGGCACTGCTCGAGCACGCGAGCCTGCAGGTCGACGCGGGCGAACGCGTCTGCCTGATCGGCCGCAACGGCGCGGGCAAGTCGACGCTGCTGAAGATCGTCGCGGGCGAGGTCGTGCCCGACGCGGGATCGGTCTGGCGCGCGCCCGCGCTCTCGATCGCGACGCTCTCCCAGGAGCTGCCGCTCGACGGCGCGCAGACCGTCTTCGACGCGGTGGCGGCGGGGCTCTCCGAGATCGGGCAGCTGCTCGCGGAGTTCCACCGCGTCGCGCACGACGTCGAGCGCGACCCGGCCCTGTTCGCGCGAATGGAGACCCTGCAGCACGAGATCGAGGTCCGCGACGGCTGGAGCCTGGGCCAGCGCGTCGACCAGATCCTGGCCCGGCTCGAGCTTCCCGCCGACGCGCGCATCGGCGAGCTCTCGGGCGGCTGGCGCCGGCGCGTGGCTCTGGCGCAGGCGCTGGTGCGCGAGCCGGATCTGCTGTTGCTCGACGAGCCGACCAATCACCTCGACATCGAGGTGATCCAGTGGCTGGAGGACCGGCTGCTCGAGTTCCGCGGCGGCGTGCTCTTCGTGACCCACGACCGCGCGCTTCTTGCGCGGCTCGCGACCCGGATCGTCGAGCTCGACCGCGGCGCGCTCACGTCGTGGCCGTGCAGCTACCCCGAGTTCCTGACCCGGAAGGCCGCCGCGCTCGAGGAGGAGGCGCGCCACGCCGCGCTCTTCGACAAGAAGCTCGCGCAGGAGGAGGTCTGGATCCGCCAGGGCATCAAGGCGCGCCGCACGCGAAACGAGGGCCGCGTTCGCGCGCTGGTGGCGCTTCGCGAGGAGCGCGCGCGCAGGCGCGAGCTCGAGGGCAAGGCGCGCCTCTCGCTCGACGACGGCCCGACCTCGGGAAAGCTGGTCGCCAGCGCCGAGCACGTGAGCTTCGACTTCGGCGCAGCGCCGATCGTGCGCGACTTCTCGCTGCGCATCATGCGCGGCGATCGGATCGGGCTGGTCGGGCCCAACGGCGCAGGCAAGACCACGCTGCTGCGCATCCTGCTCGGGCAGCTCGCGCCCTCTTCGGGCCGGGTCCGCCTCGGCACGAAGCTCGAGATCGCCTACTACGACCAGCTGCGCGCGGTGCTCGAGCTCGAGAAGACCGTGCTCGAGAACATCGCCGAGGGCCGCGAGTACGTGGACGTGAACGGCCAGCGCCGGCACGTGATCGGCTACCTGCAGGACTTCCTGTTCAGCCCCGATCGCGCGCGCGTGCCGGTGAAGGCGCTCTCCGGCGGCGAGCGCAACCGGCTGCTGCTCGCGCGGCTCTTCGCGCAGCCCGCCAACCTGCTGGTGCTGGACGAGCCGACCAACGACCTCGACATCGAGACGCTGGAGCTGCTCGAGGAGCTGCTGGTCGACTACGGCGGCACGCTCCTGCTCGTCTCGCACGACCGCGCGTTCCTCGACAACGTGGTCACGTCGACGCTGGTCTTCGAGGGCGCGGGCCGCGTGCAGGAGTACGCGGGCGGCTACAGCGACTGGCTGCGCCAGCGCGCGGTACAGGTCCCGGCCGCCTCCCGGCCCGCTGCCGCCGCGAAGCCCGTGCAAGCCCCCAAGGCGAAGCCCGCCAAGCTCGGCTTCAACGACGCGCGCGAGCTCGATCAGCTGCCCGCGCGGATCGAGTCACTCGAACGCGAGCAGGCCGAGCTCGGCCAGCGCATCTGCACGCCCGAGTTCTACCGGGCCGAAGCGGCCGAGCAGGCGCGCGTCCACGCCCGCCTCTCGGCCCTCGAGGCCGAGATCGAAGCCGCCTACCGGAAGTGGAACGAGCTCGAGGAGCGGCTGCGGAGTTACACTGCGCGGTGAAAGCGAGGAGATCCGATGCCGAACGTCGAAATGTGGGGCAAGGCGCTCACGGTCATGCCGCGCATCAGCAAGCAGGACTGGGACGGTCTCGACATCGTCTCGCGCTGGCTGATCGCGACCCGCTCCGCGGTGATCATCATGACCTTCACCTCCGCGGCCTTCGCCGGGCTGCTCGCAGCCAAGGCGGGGAAGTTCGACGCCCTGCTCTTCGCGCTGGTGACGCTCGGGCTCTGCCTGGCGCACGCGACGAACAACCTGGTGAACGACCTCACCGACTATTGGAAGGGCGTGGACGAGGGCAACTACTTCCGCACCCAGTACGGACCGCAGACCGTCCAGGACGGGTTCCTGAGCGTGAAGCAGCTGCTGCTCTACGCGGCGCTCACGGGAGGCGCGGCGCTCCTGGTCGGCGCCTGGCTGGTCGCGCTTCGCGGCGAGATCGTCCTGATCCTGCTCGGCGCCGGCGCCTTCTTCGTGCTCTTCTACACCTGGCCGCTGAAGTACGTCGGGCTCGGCGAGCCGGCGGTGCTCGCGGTCTGGGGGCCGCTGATGGTCGGCGGCGGCTACTACGTGATCACGGGTGAGTGGAGCCACCACGTCGCGGTCGCGAGCATCGCCTACGCGCTCGGCCCGACCGCGGTGCTGTTCGGCAAGCACATCGACAAGCTCGACGCGGACAGCGCGAAGTCGATTCGCACGCTGCCGGTGATCCTGGGCGAGCGGCGCTCGCGCTTCACCGTTCTCGCCATGCTCGTCGCGCAGTTCGCGGTGATCGCGTACCTGGTCGCGATCGGCTACTTCACGCCCGCCATGCTGATCCCGTTCGCGGCCGCGCCCTCGCTGCGGCGCGTGTTCGCGACCTACCGCCACCCGCGGCCGAAGCAGGCCCCGCCCGAGCTTCCGAAGGGGGTCTGGCCGCTCTACTTCGTCGCGGTCACGTTCTGGTACAACCGCCGCTTCGGAATCCTGTTCCTGGTCGGCCTGCTCGGCGACATCCTCCTGTCGCGGCTCTAGCGGCTCTGGCGGCGCCCGCGGGCCGATCCCGGCCATTTGCACCTTTTGCACTCAGGGTGCAATGATGGCCGGACCCAACCAGAAGGACGAATGCGCGATGGCGAGCGAACGCGACGACCGGACCGTGGAAGAGACCGCAGCCGGGGCCGTGGCCGAGATCGGATTCGACCCGGATTCTCTGCGCCGGAAGTACCGCGAGGAGCGCGACAAGCGCCTGCGCGCCGACGGCAACGAGCAGTACCTCGCGGTTCAGGGAAAGTTCGCCCACTTCCTCGACGATCCGTACGCGAAGCCCGGCTTCGAGCGCGCACCGCTCTTCGACGAGGTCGAGGTGCTGATCCTCGGCGGCGGCTTCGGCGGGCTGCTCGCGGGCGCGCGGCTGCGACAGGCGGGCGTGCAGAGCATCCGCATCATCGACGCGGCCTCGGACTTCGGCGGCACCTGGTACTGGAACCGCTACCCGGGCATCGCCTGCGACATCGAGTCGTACACGTATCTGCCGCTGCTCGAGGAAGTCGGCTACATGCCGAAGCAGAAGTACTCCGACGGGCGCGAGATCCTCGAGCACAGCCAGGCGATCGCGCGCAAGTTCGACCTGTACCGCGACGTCTGCTTCCAGACCCGGCTGCAGGAGCTGCGCTGGGACGAGGCCGCGGCACGCTGGGTGATCACGACGAACCGCGGCGATCGCATGAAGGCCCACTTCGTCTGCCTGGCGACGGGGCCGCTGAACATGCCCAAGCTGCCCGGCATTCCCGGAATCGAGGAGTTCGAAGGCCACTCCTTCCACGCCAGCCGCTGGGACTACGACTACACCGGCGGCGACTCGGAGGGGAACCTGACCGGTCTGCGCGGCAAGCGCGTCGGCATCATCGGCACCGGCGGAACCTCCGTTCAGATCGTGCCGCACGTCGGTGAGTGGGCCGACAAGCTCTACGTCTTCCAACGCACGCCGTCGTCGATCGATCTGAAGATCAACCCGCCGACCGACCCGGAGTGGGTGAAGACGCTTGCGCCTGGCTGGCACCAGCACCGGATGGACAACTTCAACGCGCTGGTCTCCGGCGTTCCGCAGACCGAGAACCTGGTGAACGACGGCTGGACCGAGCTGATCAGCAAGCTGATCGTCGGCCTGCAGCAGGGCCGCAATACCGATCTCTCCTCGCCCGATGCGATCGCTCGCGCCGTCGAGCTCGCGGACTTCGAGAAGATGGAGGGGATCCGCGCGCGCGTGGACGCCACGGTCAAGGACCCGCGGGTCGCCGAGGCGCTCAAGCCCTACTACCGCCAGTTCTGCAAGCGCCCCTGCTTCCACAACGAGTATCTCGAGACCTTCAACCGGCCGAACGTGACGCTGGTCGACACCAAGGGAAAGGGCGTCGATCGCGTCACGAAGAAGGGCGTCGTCGTCGGCGGGCAGGAGTACGAGGTCGATTGCCTGATCTACGCCAGCGGCTTCGAGGTCGGCACCGACTACTCGCGCCGCGCCGGGCTCACGATGATCGGTCGCAGCGGGGCAACGCTGGCCGAGACGTGGTCGACCGGCATTCGCACGCTGCACGGCATGCACGTGCGCGACTTCCCGAACGCCTTCATCATGAGCAACCCGCAGGCCGGGTTCACGGCGAGCTACCCGCACCTGCTCGACGAGCAGGCCAAGCACATCGCCTACATCCTTTCGAACGAGCGCGCGAAGTCGGCGCGCACGATCGAAGCGAGCGAGGCCGGCGAGGACGCCTGGGTGAAGCAGTGCATCGCCAAGGCGCGAAACGTCGGCGACTTCTTCGAGAACTGCACGCCCGGCTACTACAACAACGAGGGCAAGAGCTCGGAGCTGTCGGTGCAGAACGGCTTCTACGGCGGCGGCTCGATCGAGTTCTTCGGCATCCTGGCGAACTGGCGTGCCGACGCGAAACTCGAGGGCTTGGAGCTCCGCTAGCCGCGATGTCCTCGAACGCCGTGGACGACCTCGGCCGGCCGAGCCGGACGGCCCAGTCGCGCCTGGCCATCTGTGAGGCCTGTCTGGACCTCCTGCAAGAGGGGGTGCTCCAGCCCAGCGCAGATCAGGTGGCCGAGCGCGCGGGCGTCTCGCGCCGGTCGATCTTCAACCACTTCGCGGATCTCGCGGAGCTCTACGACACCATGGTCGAAGTGGGAATGCAGCGCTGCGCGCCGTTCCTGGAGGAGATCTCCGAGCGCGAGCCGATCGCGCGCAGGATCGACGAGCTGGTGCGGGTCCGCGCGAGGTTCCTGGAAGCCACGGCGCCGTTCTCGCGCGCGCTCACGGCGCAGGCGCTGCTCGGCCCCGCCGCGGAGCAGGCCGTGCGCGTCTCGCAGGACGGACTGCGACTCCAACACCAGGATGTGGAGCGGCTGTTCCGCCGCGAGCTCGAGGGCCTGCCCGCGCCAGAGCGGGCGGACGTGCTAGAGGCGATGTCCGCGACGATGGCCCCGCTGCTCTGGGCCCATCTGCGCCACGGCCGGGGACACTCCGTCGCGAGGGTGCGCGCGCTGATGAAGCGCACGCTCACGGCGATCCTGCGCGACGCGGGCGTGCCGGTCCCGCGCTCTGCGCGGCCGTGAAGGGCCGCGCGATCCGCCGCACCGCGAGGTCGCCTGAGGTCTCAGCTTTGCCGAGCCGAGCAGCTCCCCTTCTCCAGGTGCAGCGCGATCGTCGCGAGAAGCGTTGCGCGGTCGATCGGCTTGGTGGCGTAGTCGTCGCAGCCGGCGGCGATGCACTTCTCGCGCTCGCCGGTCATCGCGTGCGCGGTGAGCGCGACGATCGGGCCGCGGTAGCCCTCTTCGCGCAGGCGCGACGTGGCCTGGTAGCCGTCCATTTCGGGCATCTGCATGTCCATCAGCACCACGTCGTAGGGCTCGCCCGCGAGCAGCGCTTCGAGCGCCATCCGGTGCACCTCGACGCCGTTCTCGGCGACGGCGACGCGCAGGCCCGCGCGCTCCAGATGGTGGCGCACGAGCCTGCGCGAGTCCGGGGTGTCCTCGGCCAGCAGGATCCGGCCGCGCAGTAGCGCGGGCGCCGTCGTCTCCACCGTCGGCGCAGCGGGTGCGGGCGGCGCAGCGACCTCGGCCAGCCACTCCACGCCCGCGAGCGATCCGGGATCGAGCGAGACGCGGAAATGGCTGCCCGAGCCGTGCACCGAGCTCGCCTCGATGTCGCCGCCCAGCAGCTGCGCCATGCGTCTGGAGATGGCGAGTCCCAGACCCGTGCCACCGAAGCGGCGGGTGGTCGAAGCATCGGCCTGCGTGAACGGCTGGAAGATCCGTGCGATCTGCTCGCCGGTCATGCCGACTCCGGTGTCGACGACGTCGACCACGAGCTGGTCGTCCGAGAGCCCGACACGGACGCGCACCGAGCCCGACTCCGTGAACTTGATCGCGTTGCCGACCAGGTTGTTCAGGATCTGCCGGAAGCGCACCGGGTCGCTCTGGATCCGCGCGGGCAGCGGAAGCGCCCACTCCACGTGCAGCTCCAGGCCCTTCTGCTCGGCGCGTACTCGCAGGAGCGAGAGCGTCTCGTCGACGATCTGGCGCAGCGAGCACGGGATCCGCTCCACGCGCATGCGTCCGGCCTCGATCTTCGACAGGTCGAGCACGTCGTTCAGTATTGCGAGCAGGTGGCGGCCGTTGCGGCGGATGATGTCGACCAGCTCCGCGCGTTCGGAGGCGCCGACATCCTGCTCGGCCAGCGAGTCGGCGAAGCCGAGAATCGCCGTCATCGGCGTGCGGACCTCGTGGCTCACGTTGGCCAGAAACTCGCTCTTGGCGCGGTTGGCCGCCGAAAGCGACGCGTTCGTCTCGGCCAGCTCGCGCGTGCGCTCCAGCACCAGCTCCTCGATCCGGCGCGTGCGCTCGCCGACCAGGTGCAGCCAGCTCGAGAGCAGCGCCGTGATCACCCAGCCGACGATCAGCGCCGCGAGCGGGTTCCAGGATCGCGTGGCGGCGACGAAGGCGGGAGCCGGCGCCCAGACCGACGGCAGGCTGCGGTCGCCGAAGTACAGCGAGTTGCGGATCGCCTGCTCCGGCGAGAGCGAGAGCATGCGCGTCGCGTCCTCCGGCCCGAGCGGCGTCTCGCGCGTGCTGTCCCAGCCCAGGTGCACCACGCGCGCTTCGGGGCCGGGTGCGTCGGTCACCAGGATGTCCAGCCCGACGGGAAGCCAGTCGGCCAGAAGCTCGTCGATCAGCGGACCGATCTTCACGATCGCGAGCGCGAAGCCGCGCAGCTCTCCGACGCCTGCGAACGGGTCGTTCCCCCCGTCGTAGATCGGCATCAGCATCAGGTGCGTCGGCTTCGCGTCGACCTCGTGCGGCAGAAGGATTGCGGGCGAGGCCGCGATGTCGCGCGCGAGCATCGCCTTCTCGATCGCACCCGCGATCTCGGGGGACGAGGTCAGCTCGTAGCCCAGGAGCGGCTCGTTCTCCGTGCGGGGCGAGATGGCGGAGATGGCGAAGTGGACTTCGCCGGCGCGAACCGAGCGCTCGGCGAACGCGAACGCCTGCACCGACCAGGCGTGGTCCAGCAGGCGGTCGCTGAACGCCTCGAACTCGTCGGGCGAGACGGTCGCGGAGGCGTCGTAGAGCCCCGCCAGGGCGTCGAGCGCGTCGCTCACGACCGCGAACCCGCGCTGGATCGAGAGCGAGCGCTCGACGGCCGCGTTCTCCAGACGGTGCGCCGCGGCGTCGACCTCGAGTCGGTTGAGCGCGCCCCAGCCCGCGAGGCTCGCGGCGATGCCGATGACGGCGGCGACACGCACCGTCCAGCCCGTGCGCGCTCCGAGCAGCGCCAGCGCGATCGGCGTGAAGGCCATGCCCCCGAGCAGCTCCGACTTCGCCCAGGCGAGAACGGTTTCGAGCACGACGTCGCGCGGAGTGGCACCCGCCAGGTACATCAGGCCGGTCCCGTACGAGGCGCAGAGAAGCGCCGTCGCTGGGGCGGCCACGACCAGGATCCACGGCAAGGCGTCGAGCCCGCGGATGTCGCGGCCCGACGCGGCGAAGCGCGCGAGGCGCGCACCGGCGAGGGTCGCGAGCGTCGCGCCAACCCCGTACGCGAGCGCGGCGAGCAGGCGCGGAAGCGGCTCCAGCAGCGCGGTGGGCATGAGCAAGCCCGTGCCCGCGATCGCGACGAACAGCCCGGGCCACGCGCGCGCGCCCCAGATCAGCGCGCCGGCCAGAGCGACGCCCTCCGCCGGCCAGATCGGCGCGATTCCGTCGGCGCAAGTCGGCGTGAGCCAGGCCAGCTGCGCGGCGATCAGATATGCAACCGCGACCAGCGCGTTCGCACCCCAGGGAAACGCTCGCATGCGCAGCAGCCATGTGCGCGGCATTCGAGGCTTATCGGGCTCGCCGCTCCGCGGCTTTGCGTCGCTTCACGCCTGTCGCAAATGTGCCGATCCCGGCACGCCTGTCGTACGCGCGATCAGCTCACGCGTTCGAAGCTCTCGAGCTTGGGCCGGGCCATCTCGGCGCGGAAGCGATCGAACGGCCACGGCCAGCTGCCGGGAATTCCGCGGTCGTCGAGGTACCAGCTGCGGCAGCCCGTGGTCCAGATGCTGTTCTTCGCCGCTTCGCTTCGCTCGGCCTCGTATTTCTCCGTCACGTCGCGCTTTGGGCTGATCTCGCGACACGCTCCGGAGCGGAGCTGCTCGACGAGCTGCAGGATGTAGCCGAACTGCAGCTCCGCGACCTCGATCAGCGAGAAGTTCCCGACCGGGCCGTTGGGTCCGTTCAGCATGAACAGGTTCGGGAAATCGGGGATCGAGATCGCCAGGTACGCACTGGGCCGCTTTGCCCAGGCCTCGTCGAGCGCGAGCCCGCCGCGTCCGACGATCTGCGCGGGCCGCATGAAGCGATCCACGCGGAAGCCGGTCGCGAGCACGAGAACGTCGAGCTCGTGCAGCCGCCCGTCCTTCGTGCGCACGCCCGCGGGCTCGATCCGCTCGATCGCGTCGGTCACGAGCTCCGCGTTCGGCTTCTGGATCGCCGTGTAGAAGTCGGGCGAGAAGATCAGCCGCTTGCAGGCCGCGCGGTAGCTCGGCCGCAGCTTCTCGCGCAGCACCGGGTCCTTCACGTTGTTCTCGAGGTTCGCGAGACAAGCGGCCTCGATCGCCTGGATCGCGGCGGAGTTCGCGTCGACCACGGCGTTGGCGAACATGCCGGCGAACAGGCTGGACATGTTCGCGTGCATCTCGCGCAGAAGCTGCGGATTGCGGCGGAAGTTCTCCCGCTCCGCCTCGCTGTAGGGCAGGTTCTCGTGCGCCATCACCCACTGCGGGGTGCGCTGGAACACCGAGATCTTCGCCACCCGGTCGACCAGCGCGGAGACGATCTGCACCGCCGTCGAGCCGGTGCCGATCACGCCCACGCGCGCGCCGTCGAGCTTCGCCCGGTGGTCCCAACGCGCGCTGTGGAAGCAGGCGCCCTTGAAGCTGCCGAGCCCCGCGATCTCGGGCAGCGATGGGTGGTGCAGGACGCCCGTCGCCGCGATCACCACGTCGGCCTGATCGCGAAGGCCGGACTTCATCTCGAGCTGCCAGCGACCGTCGCGGAACTCGGCTCGCGCGAGCTCCTGCCCGTACTGGATCTGCTTGTCGACGCCGTACTTGCTGGCGACGCCCTCGAAGTACTTCTGGATCTCACCGCCCGACGCGAAGTGCTGCGTCCAGTTCGGGTTCGGCTCGAAGGAATAGGTGTACAGGTGCGATGGCACGTCGCAGGCCACGCCGGGGTAGGTGTTCTCGCGCCAGGTCCCGCCGAGCCGCTCGGTCTTCTCGTAGATCGCGTAGTTGGTGAGACCGGCCTCCTCGAGCTTGATGGCCGAGAGGATCCCCGACATTCCCGCGCCGATGACTGCGAAACGAAGCTCACGCTGGGCCGACATCTCTTCCTCCCTCCGGTTCGCACCGGATGCTACCAGAGCCGCGGGCGCGGTTATACTCGCGCCGCCCATGAACAACGTCGGGCTCGCGGTCCAGTTCTTCCTTCAGCTCGCCTGCATCCTGGCGTTCTGCCGCGTCGTCGGCGCCGTCGCCGCCAGGCTCGGCCAGCCGCAGGTCGTGGCCGAGATGATCGCGGGCGTGATGCTCGGCCCTTCCCTCTTCGGGCTGCTGTTGCCCGAGGCCCAGGCTTGGCTCTTCCCCTGGGACGCGAGCCAATCGGCGCGCGACACCCAGAGCTACCTGTTCAAGGCCTCGCAGCTCGGCCTTGCGCTGTACATGTTCGTGGTGGGAATGGAGTTCCGCATCGACATCGTGCAGCGTCGGATGCGGAGCGCCGCAGTGGTCTCGATCGCGGGAATGGCCGCTCCGTTCGCGCTCGGCGCGTGGCTGGCCTGGCTGCTGTTTCGACACACGGCGATCTTTCCGGAGCGCACCTCGCTGCCGGAGGCGATGCTCTTCCTCGGCGCCTCGATGTGCGTCACCGCGTTCCCGATGCTCGCGCGGATCATCCACTTCAAGCGGCTTGCGGGCACGACCATGGGCACGGTCGCGCTCGGCGCGGGCGCGATCGACGACGCCACCGCATGGTGCCTGCTGGCGGTGGTGCTCGCGAGCTTCGACGGCGACTGGAGCCACGCGAGCTACAACATCGGCGGCGGAATCGCGTACGTCGCGGTGGCGCTGGGAATCGTGCGCCCGCTGCTGCGCCGCGCGCAGCGGTTTCTGATCCGAGACGGCGAACTCGTCGACGCCGGCCTGGTCGCCGGACTCGCGCTGATGGCGCTGGGCGCGTGGTTCACGGACCTGATCGGCCTGCATGCGGTCTTCGGCGCGTTCGTGATGGGCGCGGCGATGCCGCGCGGCCCGGTCGTTCGCGCGCTCACGGCCCGGATCGAGCCGCTCACCGTGGCGCTCCTGCTCCCGCTCTTCTTCACCTACTCGGGGCTGAACACGAAGATCACGCTGCTCGACTCGCCGGCGCTCTGGGGGGTCTGCCTCGCGGTTCTGCTCGCGGCGGTGGTCGGCAAGGGAGTCGCCTGCACGCTGGCCGCGCGCGCGACGGGAATCGCCACGCGCGAGGCGATCGGCATCGGAACGCTGATGAACGCGCGCGGCCTGATGGAGCTGATCATCATCAACATCGGCCTCGCGCGCGGGGTGATCTCCGAAGAGCTCTTCGCTGCGCTGGTGATCATGGCGATCGTGACGACCCTCATGGCCTCGCCGATCTTCGAGCTGGTCGTCGGCACCGGCCGCGCCGCCGGCGAGCCCGAGGCGCCCGAGCAGCGCGACGCCGCCGCGGCCTGAGCCCGCGCGAACGAGCGGCTAGCCCGGCTGTCCGTCGAGTCGCGGGCGGAAGAGCAGCGGCGCGTAGTGGGCCAGGAACACCGCGTACGCCGCGGACCAGAGCAGCGCCGCGAGCGCGATCACGTGCAGGTAGGGATCCGGGAACACGAGTGCGCCCACGGTTCGAACCAGCGCGGCCGCGCTCACCAGCAGGTACGCGATCGTCGCGGCGCGCGGCGCCGCAAGCCCGCGGCCGGTGTGCCCGAGCACGACGCGGGTCATCACGGCGAGCACCATCGTGCCGATCGCGCCGGTCGTCTCCGCGTGCAGGCCGACGCTCCAGGGAATCGCGCCGGTGAGGTCGGAGAGCGCGACGGCGAAGAGCCCGACCACGACCCAGGCGTAGCCCAGGTGCAGCGACCAGAGCAGCGGATCGTACCGCGCGCGCAGCGTCTGCCAGCCGGACATCCGGACCGCGACCGCGAGCGCGGCGATCCCCGCGACCGCGCCGCTCGCCGCCGTGCGCGGAAACAGCAGGTTCGCCAGCGCCACGCCGACCACCGCGACGACCGCGGCGCGGTCGGCCCACCGGCGCGTGACGACGACGGCGGCGACGCCGTCGCGGCGAAACGCGTTGGCGGTGAAGCTCGGCGTGATCCGCCCGCCCATCGCGACGATCAGCACGATCGCGAGATCGACACCGACGTGAAGACAGACCGCCGCGAGCCCGGGCGCGAGACCGAGCGCGTCGAGATGCGCGCCGGCGTTCAGCAGCGCGAGCGCCGAGAGGACGATCGGGAAGCCGTAGTTGCGCCGCTGCCGCGCGGCGAAGATCGGCCGGCCGATCGCAAACGCCATCGCGGGAAGCAGCGCGACGTCGACGAGCGCGACCCCCGCGAGCGGAATCGCGCCGGAGAGGAACATCGCGACGCGACCCGCGAGCCAGAGTGCGGCCAGCATTCCGAGCGGCGCACCCGAGGGCGGCCGCGAGCCGGTCCAGGTCGGCGCAGCGGTGAGCAGGAAACCGGCCGCCGCGGCCACCACGAAGCCGAAGACCATCTCGTGCGCGTGCCAGAGCGACGGCGTATGCGAGAGCCAGCCCGGAGCCGGGAGCACGCCGGCGTAGACCGCGAGCCAGGCCAACACCGCGAGGCTCGCCTGCAGGCCCGCAAAAAGGAAGAACGGACGGAACGCGCGACCGAGGAACGTCACGCCGCCACTCCGTCGTCGAGCACGCAGCGCACGCCGCCGATGTCCATCTCGGCCACGCAGACGTTGCAGTGGTTGCAGCGCGAGCGCGTGCCCGCATCGCCCGCCATGCGCCGCACCCTCTCCGGATCGGCGATCAGCGCACGGCCCAGCGCGACGAACTCGAAGCCCTCCACCATCGCCGCCTCGACGTTCGACCGCGAGACGATTCCGCCGAGCAGGACCAGCGGCATGCGCACGGCCGCGCGTACCTCGCGCGCCTGCGGCAGGAAGAACATCTCTTCGAACGGGTACTCGCGGATCACGCGCGTGCCGAAGCGGCGCAGCACGAGCTTCTGCAGCCGGCTCTTCTCGGCCGCGATCATCTCCTCGAGCGGGCGCCGGCCGCGGAACAGATAGAACGGCGACTTGCTCGTGAAGCCGCCGGTGAGCACCAGGGCGCTCGCGCCTCCGGCCTCGAGCAGGCGCGCCAGCGCGAGCGCGTCGGGAAGCTCCATCCCGCCTCGGAAGCCGTCGCGCAGGTTCATCTTGCACAGGATCGGAAAGCCCGCGCCGACCACCTCGCGCACGCGGCGCAGGACCTCGAGCGAGAGCCTCGCGCGGCCGTCGATGCCACCGCCGAAGCCGTCGCTGCGCCGGTTCGTGGCCGGACTGAGGAACTGCGAGAGCAGGTAGCCGTGGCCCAGGTGCAGCTCCACCGCGTCGAAGCCCGCCTCGCGCGCGAGCCCCGATGCGCGACCGAAGTCCTCGATCACAGCCTCGATCTCGCGCGCGTTCATCGCCAGCGCCAGCGGCCGGCCCGCACTGATCCCGTACGGGTTCAAGCTGAGCGACGGCCCGCGCGGAAGCCAGGTCGAGAGCTCCGCGTTCTTGGTGAACCAGCCGCAGTGACCGAGCTGAAGCGACGCCGCGCCGCCCTCGCGGTGCACCGCGTCGGTGACGCGGCGAAGCGGCGCCACCGTCTCGGGGCGCATCGACATCTGCTCCGCGAAGGTGCGGCCGTCGGGCGAGACCGCGCAGTAGGCGACGGTCGTGAGCCCGACGCCGCCGGCCGCAAGCCGGCGGTGGTGTTCGACCAGCGCGTCCGACGGAATCCCCTCCGGGCACATGCCCTCGTACGTCGCCGTCTTGATCACGCGATTGCGCAGGGTGAGATCGGCGAGGCGCGCGGGTGCGAATGCGTCGAGCGGCATCGGTACCTCAGAAGCGATCGGGTCGGATCTCGGCGTCGTTGCCGCCGTCGATGTAGTAAATCGCGCCGTGGATCCAGCCCGCGCGCCGGTCGAGCAGGAACGCCGCGAGTTCGGCGACCTCTTCGGGCTCGCCGATCCGACCGAGCGGAATCGACAGCTTGCCGATCGCGGCGCCCGTGACCGGGTGGGCCATGTCCCCGGCCAGCAGCGGCGTGCGCACCGGCCCGGGCGCGACGGCGTTCAGGCGCACGCCCGCGCGGCCCCAGTCGCCCGCGCGCCGGCGCACCGCGCGCCCGAGCGCGTGCTTCGCGCCGAGGTAGGCGACGATCGAGCTCGCGCCCGCGTCGGCGAGCCGCCGCGCCTCGGGCTCGTCGTGCGCGAGCAGCGCCTTCACGTAGGGGTGGTCGTCGAGCGGCGCCATCTGCGCGGAGTTCGAGCAGACCACGAGCGCCGCAGGATCGCTCCCGGCGCGAAGCACGGGCAGCCAGCCGTCGAGCGGGTCGATCGCGCCGAAGTAGTTCACCGCCGCGACGAGCGACGGCGGGGACACGTGCGTGCCGACGCCCGCCGAGATCACCACGCGGTCGAGCCGCCCGCCGCAGCTCGCGAGCACGCCGGCGACCGCCGCCTCTCGTCCCGCCGGCGTCGAGAGGTCCGCGACCACCTCGGCGCCGCGCAGGTCCACCCCGATGACGCGCGCGCCGTCGGCTTCGAGCCGGCGTCGGATCGCCGCGCCGATCCCCGACGCGCTGCCCGTGACCACGGCCACGCCCATCAGAACTCCGCGTAGCCGGGAACGCGCGGAAACGGAATCACGTCGCGGATGTTCGCCATTCCCGTCAGGTAGAGCACGAGCCGCTCGAAGCCCAGCCCGAAGCCCGCGTGCGGGACCGAGCCGAAACGCCGCAGGTCGAGGTACCACTGATAGGGGGCCTCGGGCAGACCGCACTCGGCCAGGCGCGCGCGAAGCACGTCGACGCGGTCCTCGCGCTGCGACCCGCCGATGATCTCGCCGACCTTCGGAACCAGCACGTCCATCGCGCGAACGGTCTGACCGTCGTCGTTGCAGTACATGTAGAAGGCTTTGATCGCCTTGGGGTAGTCGGTGACGATCACGGGCCGGCCGACGTGGCTCTCGGTGAGGAAGCGCTCGTGCTCGCTCGCGAGGTCCGCGCCCCACTTCACCGGGAACTCGAAGTCCTGCCCGGAACGCTCCAGGATCGCGACGGCCTCGCCGTAGGTCAGGTGCTCGAAGGAGCTGAGCGCAACGTGCTCGAGAGTGGCTCGCAGGCCGCTCGAGATTCGCTCGTCGAAGAACGCGAGATCGTCCTCGGACTCGTCGAGGACCGCCTTCACCACGTAGCGCAGGAACGCCTGGGCGAGCTCCATGTCGCCGCGCAGATCGCAGAAGGCCATCTCGGGCTCGATCATCCAGAATTCGGCCAGGTGGCGGCTGGTGTTGGAGTTCTCGGCGCGGAAGGTCGGGCCGAAGGTGTAGACGTTCGAGAGCGCGAGCGCCCCGATCTCGGCCTCGAGCTGGCCCGAGACGGTCAGGAACGCGGGGCGCCCGAAGAACTCGCCGTCGAACTCGGTCGCGGCCACGCGGAACATGGCGCCCGCCCCTTCCGCGTCGCTCGCCGTGATGATCGGCGTGTGCAGCCAGACGAAGCCGCGCTCCTGGAAGAAGCGGTGCACCGCGCGCGCGGCCACGTTTCGCACCCGCAGCACCGCGCCGAAGGTGTTCGTGCGCGGGCGCAGGTGCGCGATCGTGCGCAGGAACTCGAAGCCGTGCCGCTTCTTCTGCAGCGGGTAGTCGGAATCGGCCCAGCCGACCACGACGAGCCGCGTCGCTCGCAGCTCCAGCGCCTGCCCGCTGCCCTGCGACGGCACGAGCTCCCCCTCGACCTCGACTGCGCAGCCGGTGTCGAGCCGGACGACCTCGGCCTGGTAGTTCTCGAGCTCCGGCCCGGCCACGACCTGCAGACCCGCAAGGCTCGAGCCGTCGGAGAGATCGAGGAACGAGACGCCCTTCGAGTGCCGCGCCGTGCGCAGCCAGCCGCGCACGGCCGCCGATTCGCCGGCGCTCCCGCGCGCGAGCAGCTCCACGACCCTGGCGAACGCCACCCCGCACTCCTCCGATCCGTGTCCTCGCGGCAATCCTAGCGGAGCGCCGTTGACAGTGAGAGGGCGTTTCCGTTTCTTCGGCGCGCCAATGGCCCAGGAATCCGACGAGGATCGGCACTTCGGAATCTCGGGCCGTCGCCGTTCGCCGCAGACGCCGCTCGCACGCGAGGCGGCCGTGCTGCGGCGCGATCTGGCCTACGTGCACAGCGACGCGATCGCTGCGAGCGTGATGGTCGGCACCGGCGAGACCTACATCGCGGCGTTCGCGCTCGCGCTCGGCCTCGGCGACATCGTCGCGGGGATCGTCGCGTCGGGTCCGATTCTCGCCGGCGCGGTGCTCCAGCTGGTCTCGCCCTACGCCGTTCGGCGTCTCGGCTCGCACCGGCGCTGGGTGGTGCTCGCAGCCGCTGTGCAGGCCGCGAGCTTCGCGCCTCTGGTCGGGGCCGCCGTCGCAGGGCGGCTCAGCGCCTTCGGGCTGCTGGCGATCGCGACGCTCTACTGGGCCGCGGGAATGGCGGCAGGGCCGGCCTGGAACACCTGGGTCGGCACGATCGTCCCCCGCAGTCTGCGTGCGCGCTTCTTCGCGCGGCGCAGCCGCGTCGGGCAGGCGGCGCTGCTCGCGGGGCTGCTCGGCGGCGGGGCAATCCTCCACGGGTTCGAGTCGAACGAAGAGCGGCTGCTCGGCTTCGCGGTTCTGTTCGCGCTCGCCGGCCTGGCTCGCGGAGTCTCCGCCTGGCTGCTCGCGAAGCAGAGCGAGCCCGATCCGTTGATCGAGCGCGTGACCGGCCGGCTCGATCTGGCGCCGCCGCGCTCGACGCCCGGAAATCGCCGCCTGCTCGCCTACCTGCTCGCGGTGCAGACGGGCGTGCACGTCGCGGCGCCGTTCTTCACGCCGTACATGCTCGGCGAGGTCGCGCTCGGGCTCTCCTACGTGGGGTACATGACGCTGATCGCGGCGTCGTTCGTCTCGAAGATCCTGGCGCTTCCGTGGCTCGGTCACTTCTCGGCGAAGCACGGCGCGCGGCGATTGCTGCGGCTGGCGGGGCTCTCGATCGTGCCGCTGCCCGCGCTCTGGACCTTCTCGAACGACTTCAACTATCTGCTCGCGGTGCAGCTCTTCAGCGGCGTGGCCTGGGGCGCGCACGAGCTCGCCACGTTCCTGCTCTTCTTCGACGCGATCCGTCCCGAGGAGCGCACTCGCGTGCTGACCTGGTTCAACCTGGCCAGCGCCACGGCGATGGTCAGTGGAGCTGCGGCGGGGGGCTGGCTGCTCGGCACGCAGGGCATCGACCTGGCGGGCTACGCGACACTCTTCTGGATCAGCGCGGGCGCGCGGGCGCTCACGCTTCCGCTTCTCGCGTGGCTTCCCGACCTGCGGACCACGGCCGCGCCGCCCGCGGTGGGGATCCTCGCGGCGCGTCCGTCCTCGGGCTCGATCGATCGGCCCGTGCTCTCCGACCGCGAGGACAGCCCGATCGAGCGGCCTGCGGAGCCCCGCGAGCTCAGCTCGACGGAGTAGCACCCGTCGCTGCACCGCGATCCTCCGCGGAGAGACGCCAGTCTACGACGCGGGCTATCATGCGCCGACTCGAGCCGAGGAGGTCCGCGATGCGCTGGAAGATCGGGAACGTGACGGTGACGCGGGTGATCGAGGTGGATCTGCCGACGCCCGGCGGGTTCGTGCTCCCGGACGCGCTGCCCGAGAACCTGGCGAAGATCCCCTGGCTCGCGCCGCACTTCGTGACCGCGGACGGGATGCTCCGGATGAGCATCCACGCGCTGATCGTCGAGTCGCAGGGCCGGAAGATCCTGGTCGACACCTGCCTCGGAAACGACAAGAAGCGCCCGATTCCGGACTGGAACATGCGCAGCGGTCCGTTCCTGCAGCAGCTCGCCGACGCGGGACACCCGCGCGAGTCGGTGGACACGGTCGTCTGCACGCACCTGCACGTCGATCACGTCGGCTGGAACACGATGCTCGTCGGCGGCCGCTGGGTTCCGACGTTCGAGAACGCCCGCTACCTGATCGGCCGCAAGGAATGGGACTACTGGGGCAAGGAGCCGGTGAATCCGGACGAGCCGATCATGGACGACTCGGTGCGCCCGATCATCGACGCGGGGCTCGCGGACCTGGTCGAGACCGACCACAAGCTCACGAGCGAGGTCTGGCTCGAGCCGACGCACGGCCATACACCGGGTCACGTCAGCGTGCGCATCTCGTCGGTGGGCGAGGACGCCGTGATCACCGGCGACATGATGCACCACCCCTCGCAGATCGCGAAGCCCGAGTGGGCCTCGAGCTTCGACTGGAACCAGGACACCGGCCGCGCGACGCGGCGCTCCGCGCTAGAACGCTGGTCGGCGGGCGGGTATCTCGTGATCGGCACTCACTTTGCGACGCCGACGGCCGGCAGGATCGTCCGCGATGGTGACGCCTGGCGCTTCGCGGTCTAGCGCGCGACCCCGATGAGTGAAGAGGTCATCCGCTTTCCCGGCGCGCGCCGCCCGGATCGGACGCGCCGCGTCGACGCCTACGGCGTCGGCATCGCCGTCTACGAGTGGGGCGCGCCCGACGCGAGGCCGCTTCTGCTCGCGCACGGCGGCTTCGACTTCGCCGGCACCTTCGACGGCTTCGCGCCGCTGCTGGCCGACGGCGGCTGGCGCGTCGTGTCCTGGGATCACCGCGGACACGGAGACTCCGACCACGCCGCGCTCTACTCCTGGCAGGCCGACCTGCGCGACGCGCTTCTCGTGATGGACTCGGTCGGGCACGAGCCGATGCCGATCGTCGGCCACTCCAAGGGCGGCGGCGTGTGCATGCAGCTCACCGAGGCGCGGCCGAACCGCGTGTCGCGCTTCGCGAACCTGGACGGGATGCCCGGCAAGTGGCGCCATCCCGACGTCGCGGACCGCGAGCGCACGAAGCTTCTCGACAGCGAGCTCTCGAGCTGGCTCGACTGGCGCAGGCGCGCGGCCGACCTCGCGCGCAAGCCCGGCACGCTCGACGAGCTGGCGCGCCGCCGCGGCCGGATGAACCCGCGTCTCTCGCACGACTGGCTGCGCTATCTGGTCACGATCGGAGCGCGGCGCGACGCGGACGGCTGGCGCTGGAAGATCGACCCGTCGATGCGTTTCGGCGGCTTCGGTCCGTGGCGACCCGACTGGTCGCTCGAGCGCATGCGCGGCTTCCCGGCGCCGCTCCTGGCGATCCTCGGCTCGGTCGAGGAGGAGATGGGCTGGGGGACCTCGGCCGAGTTCCTCGCGCCGTACATGCCGCGCGGCACGCGCATCGTCACGCTCCCGGACTGCGGCCACTTCGTGCACATCGAGCACCCGCGGCGCGTGGCCGACCTGGTGCTGGAGTTCCTGGCGTGAGCTCGGCGACGGTCCTGCTCTCGCACAATCGCGTGCAGCTCGCGCTGCACGAGCTGCGCTCGGGCGACGGCCGCGCCCTGCTGCTGCTGCACGGGCTGGGCGAGCGCTCGCCATCGCGGATGCCGCCGGAGCTCGAGGGCTGGCCCGGTCCGATCCTCGCGCTCGACTTCACCGGTCACGGCCGCTCCAGCGTTCCTCGCGGCGGTGGCTACACCAGCGAGATCCTGATCGGCGACGTCGACGCCGCGCTCGCGCGCGTCGGCCACGCCACGCTGGTGGGGCGCGGGCTCGGCGCGTACATCGCCCTGCTCTGCGCCGGAGCGCGGCCGCGGCTCGTGCGCGGCGCGATCCTGCTCGACGGACCCGGGCTCGCGGGCGGAAGCGCGCGACCCGGAACGCCGCTGATCCCGATGCCGGACCCCAACGCCGTGACGCCGCCGGATCCGTTCGCGCTCGTCGAGCTGGCCTCGGACGTTCGCCCGCCCGACTACGCGACCTCGTTCGTCCGCCAGGCCACGCACTTGTCGGGGCTGGAACGCCCGATCAGCATCTGCACGCTCGAGCGGCCCGACTGGCTGCGCGCGGTGGTCGAGGAGCCCGGCGTCGAGACCTGCGAGCTCGAGCAGGCGCTGGAGTTCTACGCTTCGGACGAGCCGGCCGCGGCCCGCTAGCGCGGATCGAGACGCACGGGAACCGCGTCTCGGCGCAGCACGAGCCCGTACCAGCCGTCGACCCAGCCGTACTTCGCGGCGAAGGCCCGGTCGATCGCGCGGCGCTCGGCCTCGTCGGTCACGAACACCGCGCGACACAATGTGGTGACGCCCCCGCGTGTGAGCTCGGCTTCGGGGTTCGCCCGCAGCTGCTCGCCCCAGCTGCGACCGGGACGGGCGATCCGCACCCAGGGCCGGCCGTCTTTGTCGACGATCCAGAGCTTGGTGTCGTGCGGGAGGCCCGCGGCGTCGAAGGTGCGCAGCTCGGCGACCTCCGTCCGCTCGCCGGCAAGCCAGGTTCCGAGCGCCAGGAGGAACAGACCCGAGAGCGCGATCGAAGCGAGCCTTCGAATGCTCACGCGCCGAGCTTGCCTTCGCGGCGCGCTCGGAAGTAGGCAGCGAATCGCTGCGGGTCAGCCGCCCACGAGCCAGCGCGCGGCGCTCTGCCCCAAGAGACACGCCGCGAGACAGCCGAAGACCGTGACCGCGGCGTATCCCGAAGCCAGCCCCCACGCGCCCTCCTGCAGCAGGGCGAGCGTCTCGACGCTGAACGCGGAGTAGGTCGTGAAGCCGCCGAGAAATCCAGCGCCCAGCGCGATGCGCAGCTCGGGCGAGACCGCGTCGGTCTCGAGCGACGCGCACACCAGCGCCGCGAGCAGCGCGGAGCCGAGCAGGTTCACCGCCAGCGTCCCGATCGGAAACGGGACCGGAATGCGCTCCGCGACGAGGCTTCCGATCAGATAGCGCAGGCCCGAGCCGAGCCCGCCCGCGAGACACACCCACCCGAATCGCATCGCCGTCATCGCCCGAGCATAGCCCCGCGGCCCGGGAGTCCGCCCGGCGCAGCGTGGTAGGCTGCACGGGTGCGGGAGATCGGCGAGCTCGAGGTCGAGGTCGGGTCGGACGCGAAGCTCGCCCGCCCGTCGCTGATCGCGTTCTTCCGCGACCGCGACCACACGCGCGGCAGCCTGCTCGTCTCCGTGCTCGTGCTCGCACTGCCGTCGATCCTGACCACGACCTTCTCGTTCGGCGTCTTCCAGCTGGTCGAGCTCTCCTTCCTCGGGCGGCTCGGCGAGCACGCGCTCGCGGCCGCGGGATCGAGCGACCAGGTGCTGCGCCAGGGCCTGATGCTCTTCGTGATGGGCATGACGGTCGCCTCGCAGATGATGATCTCGCGGCTCGTCGGCTCCGGACAGGTCGAGGGCGCGGAGCACGTCGCGGGCCAGAGCTTCGTGCTCGGCGCGGGCCTGGCGCTGGTCGCGGCGCTGACCGGCGGGCTGTTTCCCGAGGCGCTCGTGCGCCTGATCGCGAGCGACCCCGACGTGATCGCGCTCGCCACGGTCTACGTGCGGATCGTGTTCCTGAGCTTCTTCGTGATGATCTCGGGACAGATCTTCTCGACCGTGCTGAACGGCGCCGGCGACGCGACCACGCCGATGCTCACGTCGTTCATCGTGACGCCGGTCTCGATCTTCTCGCAGTGGGCGCTCACGTTCGGGCACGCCGGACTGCCGGCGATCGGGATCGCGGGAATCCCGGCCGGCTCGGCGATCGGCGGGGCCTGCGGCGCGGCGGTCTCGCTCTACATGCTCTTTAGCGGCCGCTGCCGCGTGCACCTGCGCGCCCGTCACGTCGTGCCGGACCTGCCCACGCTGGCGCGGATCCTGACCACCAGCCTGATGCCGGCCGCGCACATGCTCGCGCGCTCGCTGATGGTGATGTTCTTCATGATCATGGCGGGCCGCCTCGGCGGGAAGGTGCAGGCGGCCTACACCGTCGGGCTGCGGCTCGAGATGCTCGCGATCATGCTCGCCTTCCCGATCGCGAACGCCTGCGCGACGCTGGTCGGCCAGAACCTGGGCGCGCGGCGCCTCTCGCGCGCCTGGGGCGCGATCTGGGCCAGCGCCCTCGTCGAGCTCGCGGCGCTCTGGCCGCTCGCGCTCGGCGTGTTCCTGTTCCGCCACGCGCTCGTCGCGCTCTTCGTCGACGACGCCGAGGTGGCCCGGATGGCCGAGGAGTATCTCGTCTACTCCTCCGGGATCCTCGCCTTCTACGGCCTGTACTTCGTGGCGTTCCGCACGCTTCAGGCCGCGGGCGACATGCTCTCGCCGATGCTGATCTCCGTCTCGACGGCCGTCCTCGTCGGAGCCCCGCTCGGCTGGCTTCTCGCCACGCGCACCGACCTGGGCGCAACGGGGATGTGGATCGCGAACCTGGTCTACGCGCTGGTGAACGCGAGCGCGATGATCGGCTGGCTGCTCTCGGGTCGCTGGGCGCGCCGCCACGCGATCTGAGCGCGCGGCGCGTAGAATCCGGCCATGAACCGCGAGACCTACTACAAGGACCACTGGGTCGAGATCGAGCCGGAGCGGATCGACGCGTACGAGCAGATGTTCGAATGGCGGCCGCAGAGCGCGCCCTTGCTCGAGCCGGCCGAGCTCGCGCCCGGACAGACGGTGATCGACTACGGCTGCGGGCCCGGCGGACTCGCGGTCGAGCTGGCGCGGCGCGTCGCGCCGAACGGCCGCGTGCACGGCGTGGACCTGAACGCGCTGTTCCTGGAGCGAGCGCGCGAACGAGCGAAGCGCGACGGCGTCGAGGCGCTGATCGAGCTGCACCGGACCGACGGCGATCGCATCCCGCTCGAAGCGCGAATCGCCGACCGGCTGGTGTGCAAGAACGTGATGGAGTACGTGCCCGACGTCGCCGCGACGCTCGCGGAGTTCCGCCGCGTGCTTACGCCGGGAGGGCTCGCGCACGTGATCGACAGCGACTGGGGCCTGCTCGCGGTGGAGCCGATCGGCGCGGAGCGGATCGCCGAGCTCTTCGAGGCCGCGAAGCCCGCCTACAAGACCCCGCTGATCGGCCGCAAGCTCTGGGGCGCGATGCGCGGCGCGGGCTTCTCCGACGTGAAGGTGAAGATCGTCGCCAGCGCCGACACCAAGGGCTTCACCGCGCCGATCGTCTTCAACATGATGTCGTACGCGCGCGCCTCCGGACGGCTGCCGAAGGCGACGCTCGAGGCGCTCGCCGCGGACCTGAAGAAGTCCCTCTCCGACGGAACGTTCCTGCTGATCCTGCCGCAGTTCCTGGTCACCGGAACGGCCTGAAGCCTAGTCGAGCGACGGGACGAAGATCTGGAAGGTCTGGTCCGCGAGGAAGTCGTGCTCGTCGGCGAGCCGATAGCCCGCCTCGCGCAGCTCC
The DNA here is from genome assembly GCA_016875225.1 of Deltaproteobacteria bacterium. Lineage (NCBI taxonomy): Bacteria > Pseudomonadati > Myxococcota > Myxococcia > Deltaproteobacteria bacterium. The sequence continues at coordinate 64,675 of VGRW01000004.1, read as the reverse complement.
TCGCGAATCACGTGCATGGGCGTGCCGTGCCGGCCCGAGCGGTACTCGACGATCGCGATTCGCCCGCGGTGTCGCAGCCGGTCGTGCAGCGCGCTGAAGTAGGCGACCCGATCCGAGAGGTGGTGGTAGGTGTTGCAGAGGAAGATCAGGTCGACGCCGCTCTCGGGCAGGCGGGGATCGTCGCTTGCGGCCTCGATCACCTCGACGTTCTCGCGCTTCTCCGCGCGCACCCGGTCGCGCAGGTAGCCGAGCATGTCCGGATCGATGTCGACGGCGTAGACGCGCCCGTCGGGCCCGACCGCGTTCGCGAGCCGGAACGTGAAGTAGCCCCCGCCGGCGCCGAGATCCGCGACGAGCGCTCCCGGCGGCAATGCCAGCGCCGCGACCACGCGATCCGGCTGCTGCGCCGCGTCGCGACCCGGAGCCTCGTAGGCCAGGCGCTTGAGCGTGCCGCAGCCCGAGGCCAGCGCGAGCGCGAGCAGCGCGAAGACGAAGCTCCGCGCGTAGAGTCGCCGTTCCTTCATGACCGTCTCTCTCCCCAGCGATTCCAATAGGTGACCTCGCGTGGACCACGGCGCGCGGCGGGACGCAGCACCGCGTCGCGCGTGTAGCCGACCGGGAGCAGGATCGTCTGCGTCACGCCCTCGGGAATTCCCAGCGCGCGCGCCGCCTCGTCCTCGTGCAGCAGGTGCAGCGTGGTCCAGGTCGAGCCGAGGCCGCGCGCGCGAAGCGCGAGCATCAGCGACCACGCGGCGGGGAGCACGGAGCCGTAGAACGCGACCTGCTGCGCGACCGAGAGCGGCTCCGGGCGGCCCTCGATGCAGACCAGGATCAGCGCGGGCATCTCGTGCAGGCGGTCCGCGAGGAGCCGATGCGTCGCCTTGATCGGCTCGGCGTCCGGATCCGCCTCGCGAAGCGCCGCGTAGTGCTCGAACGCGCGCCGGTACAGTTCGCCGAGCCATCGCTTCGCCTCGGGCTCGGTCACGACCAGGAAGCGCCAGGCCTGGGCGTTCCGCCCGGTCGGTGCCTGCGTCGCGATCTCGATGCACTCCTCGATCAGCTCGGGCGCGACCGGCCGGGTGTAGTCGAGCTTGCGCCGCACCGAGCGCGTCGTGCGCAGGACCAGATCCACCGAAGCGAGGTCGAAGTCGGCTGGCCCCATGCCACGATCCTAGTCGATCCGATCGGTATGATGGCGACATGTCGGATCAAACGCGCAGGGAAGATCGGATCGTGGGGCCGATTCCGACCGAGGCGGCCGGAATGGCGCCGGGTCGCGGGCGGCTTTCGGGGCGGAGGATTCTGGTCGTGGGCGCGGGCACACAGCCCAGCCCCGAGCCCGACGCTCCGATCGGGAACGGCCGCGCGATCGCGCTTCTCGCCGCGCGCGAGGGCGCGGCGGTCGCCTGCGCCGACCGCGACGAGAGCTCGGCTCGCGACACGCTCGCGCAGATCGAGAAGGAAGGCGGCCGCGGCTGCGTGGTCGTCGGCGACGTGAGCGACCCCGACGCCTGCGCGCGGATCGTCGCGGAGGCCGAGCGGGCGCTCGGCGGCCTCGACGGGGTGGTCCTGAACGTCGGCATCGCCGCGGGAGCGAGGCTCGCCGGCACCGACGCGGCGGCCTGGGATCGCACCTTCGCGGTGAACCTGCGCGCGCACTTCCTGATCGCGCGCGAGGCCCTGCCCCGGCTCGCGCCCGGCGCGTCGCTCGTCTTCATCAGCTCGGTCGCGGCGCTCGGCCCCGGCTCGCAGCTTCCGTCCTACGATTCGTCGAAGGCGGGGCTCGCGGGGCTGATGCGCCACGTCGCCTTCGAGGGCGCGCGCCGCGCGGTGCGCGCGAACCTGGTGCTCCCTGGGCTGATCGACACGCCGCTCGGCCGCAACGCGACGCGCGGGCGGCCATCGCGCGCGCGAACGCCCGTGCCGCTCGGCCGGCAGGGCACCGGCTGGGAGGTCGCGTTCGCGACGATCTTCCTGCTCTCCGGCGAGGCGAGCTACGTCACCGGCCAGTCGCTCGTCGTCGACGGAGGACTCTCCGCGCTCAGCTGACCTCGGCGGCCGCCTTCGCGGTGAACTCCGGCGTCAGCCCGAGCTGGCTCAGCATCGGCGTGAACTTCGAGCGCGCGATGCGGTCCTCGAAGCCGGCGCGGCGCAGGCGGTGGAAGTACTCCTGCATCTGCTTCACCTGCAGCTGGCCAACGATCTTCACGCCCTCGGCGATCTGCTCCGGCTTGGTGCCCTTTCCCGCGAGCACGATCATGCACTCGGTGAGCGCGGCGTCGAACTGGTTGATCGTGATCGACTCGCCCTCGTCGAGCGCGCTGTGCAGCTGCTCCTTGCGCTCGGGTGTGTGGTCGATGGTCCACTTCAGGTGCTGCATCCCGTACGAGACGTGGCGCGCCTCGTCCTGCATCACGAGCTGGAAGATGCGCTTGTCGACGGGCGTGGGCGAGATGAACTCGCTGAAGCGGAACATAGTCAGGATGTTGCCCTCGGCCAGCAGGTGCATGAACGCCGACGCGTCGCCGTAGGTGTCGCCGTCGAGGATCGCCTTCAGCGAGTGCTCGGCCTGCGGCAGCGCCTCCATCAGGCCGACTCCGCCGACCAGCGCGCGCTTGCGGAACACCTCGGCGTGTCGCGCCTCGTCGATCGCCTGCGTGGCGATGAAGTGCTTCACCTCGTGGAACTGGTTGTTCATGCGCCAGAGCCACTTCGCCGGCAGGTCGGTCGCGATCATCTCGACCTCGGTGAAGAACGTGCAGAGCTGCGCGTAGGCGACCTCGAGCTCCTCGCTTCGCTCGTACTTGTCGAGGTCGGTCCAGGGAACGTCGGTGGTGGCGTCCCACTGGCGCGAGACCGCCTCCTCCGTGAACGACGCGACCTTGTAGGCCCAGACGTCCGACTTGCGGTTCAGCTCCGGCTCGAGGTCGGCCTGGTGCTTCACGTCGTAGGTCGCGCCGCGCGGCGCCGCGCCCCGCGGACCGCGCGGAACCTCGGGCAGATCGTCGTAGCCGTAGCTGCCCTTGTTCACGTCCAGGTAGGTGAAGCCGCGCTTGGGGTTCTCCTGCGAGAAGCGCAGCTTCTCGGTGCCGGCCTTCATCCAGCCGAGGTCGAGGTTGCCCTTGCGGATGTCGCGCATGCGCAGCGCCAGATCGGAGTTGCTGCGCCAGTCGGTGGGTCCGTAGTAGCTCATCGGGTTCCCCTTCTTCGGATCAGCTGCGGAGCATCCGCAGGAATTCGGGCAGCGGGCTGCGCGCGCTGCGATCGCCCAGACCGGCCGCCAGGCAGCGGCCGAAGTACTCCTCGACGGTTCGCTCGTAGAGCCCGACGACGGGCTCGAATCCGCCCGAGATCAGCACCAGCGGCTCGATCATCGCCGGCGCCCCGAGCGCGCCGACCAGCGCGTTCTCGGCCAGATCGAGGTGATTGTCGAGCCGCTCCACCTCGATCGGGCGCACGCGCAACAGGTTGCGGATGTGCGCCACGCCGTAGGCGATGAAGCGGCTCGCGTCCTGCGCGAGCCGCGTGCCGAGGAACGTGTCCGCCCGGTTCGTCGCCGTGTACTCGATGTGCCGTCCGAGCGCCTGCACCCACGAGAACAGCAGCACGTTCATCGACACCGACGCCTCGGCGTAGGAGTCGGCCACGAAGATCGTCTTCAGGAAGTCGCCGAGCTCGGCACAGTCGACGCCGAGCTGGCCGTCGCCGGCGAGCGCGCGCTTCCGGAACGCCTCGGCGATCCGCGCCGCGTCGTACATCTGCACGCACATCAGGAACTTGATCTCGTGGAATTCCTGGTTCATGCGGTACTCGAACGACGCGGCGGTGTCGCAGGCGACCAGCCCGACCGAGGTGAGATTCGTCGAGAGCTGCCGCAGCGCGATCGCGACGTCCTCGGAGTGGCCGGGCTTGGCGAGCGCGTCCCAGGGCACGTCGTGCGCCGGCGCCCAGCGGCGCGACTTCCCTTCCTCGTAGAGCCGCGGCGCGATGTCCGCCCAGACGTCGCTCTTGCGGTTCAGGCGGTAGCCCAGCGACGGCAGCCCGGCGGGAAGGATCGCCCCGCGCGGCGCCATCGAGAAGTTGTGCCGCACGATCTCGGGCAGGTGATCGGGCGAGTACGAGCCCTGGTTGATGTCGTCGAGCGTGAGCCCGCGCGCCGTCTGGCTGGGCCGGAACGCCGCGCGCTCGCCGATGTTCTTCATCCAGGTGAGCTCGAGCTGTCCCGAGATCGTGCGCATGATCTTCGCGACGATCTCTGGATCCTGCGTGTAGTCCTTGGGGGCGACGTAAGACATCGGGGCTCCTAGGCGACCTTGACGTCGAGGTGGCGGGCCTGGTCGAAGAACTCCTGGATCGACGCCATGAAACGGTAGAACTTGTCGTGTCCCTCGGCGTCGCTCGTCTCGATCCGCAGCACGTCACCGACGTGCGAGAGCGTGTTCAGGGTGTGCTTCGCGTCGGCGCCGCCGTGCTGGAGGATCGCCTTCACCATCTCGCCCCAGACCTCCGTGGGACCGCCGATCACGAAGTCGAGACGCGTCGGGTCGCCGCCTTCCCGGACGTCCACGCACTCGTAGACCTCGAAGTCGATCGTGTACAGCTGGCTGCCGATCTTCACGCCGAAATTCGTGTCGCAGGTGCCGAGCTTCTCGAAGACCGCCTTGTCCTCCTTGGTGCGCTGCTGCAGCGCCTGGAAGAACTCGAGCGAGGGGAATCGGATCGTCATGAATGCCTCCGCGGAATCTTGAAATCAATGTAAACCACTCGAGCGCGCGCCGGCAAACCGTGCTTTGCCGCGAAGCTCCTAGCTCTCGAACGAGCCGTGGCGACCGGCGCCGCGCGCGAAGCGCGTCGCCCCTTCCAGGGTCTCGCCCGAGGCGATCACCTCGAGCCCGAGTCGCGTCTCGAGGCGCAGCGCATCGTCGAGTGGGAGCGGCCACTGCTGATAGGACGAGAGCCGATCGCCGCGCAAGCAGCGCTGCGGGAACGCGGCGAGCTGCCGGGCCAGCCCGACCGCCTCGGGCAGGGCTCGCCCAGGATCGACCAGGCGATTGGCCAGGCCCATCATTTGCGCCTCGTCTCCGGACACTCCCCGCCCGGTCAGGATCAGGTCGAGCGCGTGCGAGTGGCCGATCAGCCGCGGCAGGCGAACCGTGCCCCCGTCGATCAGCGGCACGCCCCAGCGCCGGCAGTAGACGCCGAAGACCGCGTCGCGGGCCGCCACGCGCAGGTCGCACCAGAGCGCGAGCTCGAGCCCCCCGGCCACCGCGAAGCCCTCGACCGCGGCGATCACGGGCTTGCCGAGCAGCATTCGCGACGGGCCCATCGGCCCGTCGCCGTCCTCGCGGACCCGATTGCCGCGCCCCTCGGAGACGCCCTTCAGATCCGCGCCGGCGCAAAAGCAGCCGCCCTCACCCGTGAGCACGGCGACGCTCGAGGACGCATCGGCGTCGAAGCGGAGGAACGCGGCGGCAAGCTCCGCGGCGGTGGGCCCATCGACGCAGTTTCGGACGGCCGGTCGGTCGATCGTGACGATCGCGACCGGGCCATCGGTCTCGTAGCGAACGCTGGCCATCGCCGTCCTCCTCGAGCTTTCGCTCGAACGTACCACGCGAGCGCGTCTGCTAGCGTACCTGCGCCGCCCTGCATGGACTCCACCGGAACGCCGATCCCGCCGCTCGTCCTGGTCGCTGTCGGCGTCGCGCTCGCCTACGCGGCGCTCGCCTTCGTACGCGCGCGGCCGGAGTGGGTCGTCGATCGCGCCGGGCTCGTGCTCGGCGGGCTCGGCGCGATCTCGCTGGTCGCGGCGCTCCTCCTCTTCGACGTGCGCAATCTCGCCGTGCGCGTCCGCCTCGACGCGTCCGAGGAGCCGCTGATGCTGCGAAGGGATCCCGCTCGCGAGGTCTACCGCGAGGCGACGCGCAGCTTCGGAAACGACGACGTCTACGTGATCGCGATGCTGGCCGACGACGTGTTCACGCAAGAGAACCTCGCGGCGCTGCGCCGGATCAGCCACGCCGTGCTGAAGCTTCCCGGGGTGCGGCGCGCGGAGAGCCTGGTCGACGTGCCGACGTACCGTTGGGACGCGGAGAAGGACTGGCTGGACGTCTCGCGCTTCATCGACGAGGTGCCGAGCGACCCCGCCGCGCTCGCCGACCTGCGCGCACGTGCGCTCGCGGACCCGATCTACCCCGAGCTGATCGTCTCGCGCGACGGATCGGCCGCCGCGATCAACCTGTCCTTCCACGAGATCGGCGATCGCGCCTTCGTAGATCTCGGCCTCGACGAGGCGATCCGCACCATCGCCAATGCCGAGGCGGCGCCCGGCCGGGAGTTCCGCTTCGCGGGCCGTCCGCACGTGAAGTCTCGCACCGCCGTGATCATGGCCGAGGACCTCGCGCGCCTGATCCCCCTCGCGGTCGTGGTCGCGACGCTCGTGGTCTTCGTCACCACCGGCTCGGCGCGCTGCGTGCTGCTGCCGCTGCTCGGCTGTCTGATGTCGGTGCTGTGGACGTTCGGGCTGCTCGCGGCGACGGGCACGCCGATCAACCTGCTCACGATCGTGCTCGCGCCGATCCTGATCTCGCTCGGCGGGCTCTACGGCGTGCACATCGTCGCGCGCTGGGAGCTGGAGCGAGAGCACGCCGACAACGCGCGCGACGCCGCGCTCGCGACGCTGAACGAGGTGTTCCTGCCGGAGGTCCTCTCGGGGGTGACGACCACGGTCGGCTTCGCGGCGCTCGTCCCGAGCGGGATTCCGGGCATCGAGGAGCTGGGGCTGTTCGCGTTCTTCGGCTGCTCGATGCTGACGGCCATCTCGCTGGCCGGAATTCCGGCGGCGCTCGCGCTGCTGCCGCACCGCACGGGCCGGCAGGCGACCACGAGGATCGGGGAGGCCTTCGGCCGCAGGCTCGACGACGCGCTCGTCGCGCTCGCGCGGGTCTGCACCGCGCACGCGACGCCGGTCCTGCTCGGCTGGGCCCTGGTCACGGTGTGCGCGCTGATCGCGCTGCCGCGGATCGTCGTCGACACCGACTATCTCACCTACTTCAAGGCCGACTCGCCGGTGCGGCGCGACTTCGCCGCGGTGAACGAGCGGCTGATCGGGCCGGTGCCTCTGTACGTGGCGCTCTTCGGCCGCGACGAGGGAGCCTTCCGCGAGCCGGCGAACCTGCGCAAGCTGGAAGCGCTGCAGCGCGAGCTCGAGCTCCTGCCAGGCGTTTCGGCCGCGGTCTCGATGGCCGATCCGTTGCGGCTGCTGAACCGCGCCCTCGAGCACGGCGACCCGGCGCAGGAGCGCATTCCCAACTCGCGCGAGGAGGTGAGCGACCTGATCTTCATGGTTCCGAAGGCGGAGCTGCGCCGCTTCGCGAACTCCAATCACAGCGCCGCGAACGTGCTGGTGCGCACCGGCGAGCTCGGCTCGCGCGCGGTGCGCACGCTGGTCGCGCGCATCGAAGCGGTGGTGGAGCGGCTCGATCTTTCGCCCGCGCTGCGCGTCGAAGTGACGGGCAACGCCGTGGTGCTGAACCGCAGCGCCGACGCGCTCGCGGGCAACCAGGTCTCGAGCATCGCGCTCGCGAGCGCGACCGTGCTGCTGCTGGTCTATTACGTGTTCCGCTCGCTGCGCATCAGCCTGCTGGTGATGGCCCCGAACCTGACGCCGGTGATCCTGTTCTTCGGAATGCTCGGCTTCGGCATCGCGCCGCTCTCGCTACCGACCAGCATGATCGGCTGCGTGGTGCTCGGCGTGGCGGTCGACGACACGGTGCACATGCTCGTGACCTACCGGCGCCTGCGCGAGCGAGGCAACTCGCCGGAGGCCGCGGTGCTGCACAGCATGCGCCGCGTCGGCCGGCCGATGGCGATCTCCGCGCTGATGCTGATCGCCGGCTTCCTCACGATCACGGTCTCGGGCTTCGCGACGATCGTGGAGTTCGGCTACCTGTCGGCGCTGACCCTGCTGATCTGCCTGGCCGCCGATCTGGTCATGCTCCCGGCGCTACTCGCGCGCGCCCGCGCGTAGCGAGTCGACGGTCTTCAGGCTCTGGGGCGAGAAGATCGCGTCCGAGATCACCGGGTTGTCGACCACGCGCTCGATGGTGAGCACCGACTGCGTCTTCTCGGACAGGTCGTACATCGTGCTCTCGCGCGGGATCCAGACCCCGGAGTACGACTCGATCCTGCCGCGCGGGATCTCGAGCTGCTTCACCTCGACCCCCGCGTCGTCCCAGTGCCGCGTGCGCAGCGGCACGTTGTACACCTTGTCCACGTACAGCAGGCTGCGCGCGTAGGCCGGATCGGTCTCCGGCTTGTGGCTCACGTCGACGACCCAGACGGACACTCCCTGGAGCTCCTCGTCGGGAAGCCGCTGGTAGGTCGCGTCGTCGATGTGGCTCACCACCGCGAGGTCGTCCAGACTGAAGTCACTGCCGAAGATCGATTCCTTCGCCGGCGCGATCCGGGTGACTCGCTCGCGCTTTCGCGAGTAGTGGAAGCCCTCGTCCTCGGTGCCCTTCCGCTCGATGAAGAGGTAGGCCGTGTCTCGCTTGTCGTACGGGTCGGTGAACTTCATCACCGTCTTCGAGATGACGGCGCCCTTCGGCGCGGATCCCGGCGCGCGCAGATCCTTGAAGCGCGACCAGAACGCCAGGTTCTGCACGCTCCCACCGGGATCGGTCGAGCTCATGCGGTGCTCGAAGTACGCGGTCTCGAGCTTGTTGTCGATCACGCGCTGGTAGATCTCGCGGCCGCTCGGTCCGGCGCCGTTCGGCAGCGCGTCGTCCTGGGCCTGTGCCGTGGCGGCCAGGAGCAGGATCAGGCAGGAGATCAGCCGTCGTACGTCTCGGGTCCGCATCGGCGCTAGCTCCGCCTCGGCTTCGGCTTCGGCTTCGCGCCTGCCTTGCGCCGCGTGCCCGCCCGGCTGCCGTAGTCGCCGAACGGATCGTCGCGATCGCGCACCGCCTCTCGGAAGCCCTTGCTTCGCGCGCTCGCGACGAAGTCGATCCCCTCTTGCGTGTGGCGCGCGACGCCGTCGAAGAGCGTGCCGAGCAGACGGCTCGAGGCGAGCCCCATGTTCTCGGCCGTCTGGTTGCAGAGCAGCTTCAGCATCACGAGCTGATTCGTCGGCACGCGCGCCATGCGCCTGGCCAGCGCCAGGGCGTGATCCGAGAGCTCCGCGTCGGGAACGGCTTCCAGGATCAACCCGATCTCGACCGCCTTTCGCGCGGAGATCTCGTCCCCCGTCAGCATGTAGCGCTTGGCCTGCTCGAGCCCCATTCGGTAGACCCACATCGCCGTGGTCGGCGTGCCCCAGACGCGCGAGGGCGGGTAGCCGAAGCGCGCGCCCTCGCCGGCCACGATCAGGTCCGCGCACAGGACCAGGTCGGTGCCGCCGCCGATGCACCAACCCTGCACGGCCGCGATCGTCGGCTTCTTCGCGTACCAGAGCTTCATGTAGGTGTCGACGAAGCGGCCCATCATGCGCAGGTCGGAGACCGAATCCCATACACGCCTTCGCGTCGCTCCGGATTCCGCGTCCTGAGCCGCAGTTCCCCAGTCGAGCGCGTAACCGGCACAGAAGGCCGGGCCCTCGGCGCGGAGCAGGATCACGTGCGCGGCGGACTCGGCATCGCCGGCGTCGATCGCGGCGGCCAGCTCGTCGCGCAGCTGCGGCGTGATGGTGTTGTACTCAGCCGCGCGCGAGAGCGTGATCACGAAGACGCCCTCCTCGACGTGGGTGCGCAGCGTCTTCGGCCCCGTCCTCGCTCTCGTCGCCACGCGATCCTCCCGTCGTGGCCGGTGACGGTACACGAAGAAGGGATCCGGCGTGATACCCTCGAACGATTCGAAGCGGAGGTCGGGACGCGATGATCGTCGGTCGGATCGGTGAGCTCTGGCGGTATCCCGTGAAATCCATGAAGGGCGAGCGGATCGACGCCGCGAAGCTCGGCACGAACGGCATCCCCGGAGATCGCGGCTGGGCGGGGCGGGACGAGGTGCGCGGCGGCATTCGCGGCGCGAAGAAACTCGCCGAGCTGATGCGCTGCGGAGCGCGCTACCTCGAGGAGCCCGAGCCGGGACGCGTGCCGGCGCCCGAGATCACGCTTCCCGACGGCGCGCGTCTGCGCGCGTCGGACGCCGAAGCCTCGAAGCGACTGAGCCAGGCGCTTCGCAACGAGGTCACGCTCTGGCCGCTGCTTCCGGCCGAGAAGCTCGATCACTACCGGCGCGGCGCCCCGACCCACGCCGATTTCGACCAGGAGATGCGCGCGGTCTTCGGCCGCGCGCCGGACGAGCCGCTGCCGGATTTCTCGGTCTTCCCTCCGGTGCTCTTCGAGTTCGAGTCGCCGCCCGGCACCTACTTCGACGCGTTTCCGCTGCTCCTGCTCACCAGCGCCACGCTCGGGCGGCTGCAGAAGCTGGCGCCCGCGTCGCGCGTGGACGTGCGCCGCTTCCGTCCGAATCTCCTGATCACGACACCGGACGGCGTCGAGGATTTCGCGGAGCTCGGCTGGATCGGCAAGCGCCTGCGGATCGGAGACGTGGAGATCTCGGTGCCTGCGGCTTGCCCGCGCTGCGTGATGATCTCGCACGGCTTCGACGATCTGCCCAAGGACCCGGGTCTGATCCGCACCGTCGTGCGCGAGGCGAACCAGAACGTCGGCGTCTACGGAAGCATCGAGCGCGCCGGCCGGATCGCGGTCGGCGACGCGGTGGAGCTGCTCTGATGAAGATCGGCCTGATCCCCGTCAACATGGCCGTCGCGGATTCCCGGCAGCTGCTCGCTGCCGCGCGCAAGGCCGAGGCGATCGGAATCGAGTCGCTCTGGACCTTCGAGCACGTGATGATCCCGATCGACTACTCGTCGAAGTACCCGTACAACGCGACCGGGAAGATGGGTGCGCCGCCCGAGACGAACCTGGTCGACCCGCTGATCGCGCTGGCGGCGATCGCGTCCTGCACCTCGAAGATCCGCCTCGCGACCGGCGTGAACATCCTGTCGCAGACCAACCCGCTGTACCTGGCCAAGCAGGCCGCGAGCCTCGACTTCGTCTCGAACGGCCGCTTCATGCTCGGCGTGGGGATCGGCTGGCTGCGCGAGGAGTTCGACGCGCTCGGCGTTCCGTTCGAGCACCGCGGCGCCCGCTTCGACGACTACGTCGCGGCGATGCGCAAGGTCTGGTCGGGCGAGGTCGTCGAGCACCGCAGCGAGTTCCTGAATTGGTCCGGCTTCAAGAGCTACCCGATTCCGGTCCAGCGCCCGGGCGTGCCGATCATCGTCGGCGGATCGAAGGGGAAGGTCTTCGAGCGGATCGCGAAGCTCGGCGACGGCTGGTACGCGCCGAGCGGGAACGTGGCGCAGCTCGCGGAGCTGCTCGCGCCGCTGCGCAAGGCGTGCGCCGCGATCGGACGCGACCCGGCGAGCGTCGAGATCTCGGCGATGTGGATTCCCGCGGCGGAGGGGATCGACGCGGTGAAGCGCTACGCGGATCTCGGCGTCTCGCGACTCGTGGTGCCGACCTTCGCGATCGGCGGCAGCTCCGACGACGCGCTCGACCGCTTCGCCGGCGAGGTGCTCGCGAAGATCCGCTGATCAGCCCAGCCCGAGCGCGGCGAGCGTGCGCTCGATCAGCCAGAAGCCGGCCATCGCGCCGAACGCGTACGCGATCGGCCGCTCGGCGGCGCGGAGCGGCCGGATGCAGAGCCGCAGCGCCGCCACGAAGGCGAGCTGGCCGAGCTCGATTCCGACGTTGAAGCTCGCGAGCGCGAGCGGAACGTCGCGCGCCGGAAGCCCGGCCTCGGAGAGCGCCGCGGCGAAGCCGAAGCCGTGCAGCAGCCCGAACGCCGCCGCCATTCGCGCGGGCCGGAGCCGCCGCCCGCCGGGGCAGGCGAGCTCGAGCGCGAGCCAGAACACGCTCGCCGCGATCGCGACCTCGATCGGCGCGGCCGGCACTTGCACGAGGCCGAGCGCCGCGGCGCAGAGCGTGAGCGCGTGCCCGAGCGTGAAGCAGGTCACCGTGGCGACGAGCGCGCGCGGTCTTCGCACCAGCAGAACCAGCCCGGCGACGAAGAGCAGATGGTCCAGACCGCCGAGGATGTGCTCGAGGCCCAGTCTCAGATAGGCGTAGATCGTGGCCGCGCGCCCGCGCCGCGCGGGAAGCTCGAAGCGAGGCCGATCGGCGTCGATCACGCCCTGCGCGACCGTGCCGTCCGCGGCCTCGAAGCGCACCAGCGCGTTGGTCGCGGTGTCGCGAAGCCCATCGAGGCCGACCGAGCGGCCGGCGAGTGGCTGCTCGCCGCAATCGAGCACGGCCGAGAGCGTCTGAGCCCGTTCGTCGCGTTCGAGCCGCGGGGGCTCGGCCTCGCGGCAGCCCGCCGGCAGGATCGGAGCCGGCGTCGCTCCCGCCGCGCCGACACGAGGCGTGCGGAAGACCAGGCTCACGCGTCCGCCCCCGTGCTCGCGCAGCTCCAGAAGAGATGGCGCGAGCGGGTGCGCGTGCGCGCGTGCGGCGAAGAGCGCGGCGATGGCAACGAGCGCCGCGAACCGTGCGAACTTCACCGCTCGACCTTGGCGATGCGGATCTCGTAGCCGTCGCGCAGTCGAGAGAGCGCGACGCGCAGCGACCCGTCCGCGCGCTCGCGCGCGAGCTCCGCCGCGATCCGCGCGCGCGCCGCTTCGAGCTCGGCGGGCCGAGCAAGGGTCCGCTCGTGAACCCGAACCAGATGCAGCCCGTAGGGCGACTCGATCGGCTCCGAGACCTGCCCCGGCTCGAGCGCGAAGACCGCGATCGCGAAGGCCGCGCCGAAGCTCCGCGACAGCTCCGCTTGCGACCGATCCGACGGCGAGTGACCGAGCAGGAACGGATCGCCGCGCGCGATCGCGTCCGCGAATTCGAGCCGGCCTGCCGCGATCTCGCGCCGGAGCGCGAGGGCGTCCGAGACGAGCGCTGCTCCGCGGCGATCGCGCGACAGGAACACATGGGAGAGACGGAGTCGCGGCGAGCCGAGCCACAGCTCCCGATCGCGAGCGAACCGTGCGTCGATCTCGCGCTCGCTCGGCGGTTCGTGCTCCCCTGCCCCGAGCTCCGCGCGCATGCGCTCGATCAGCCGCCTTCGCACCACCAGGTCGCCGCGCGCGATCCCGAGCGCGAGCGCGAGATCGACGCGCGCGGAATCGCCGGCGCGGCCCGCTCGCTCGTCCGCGCCGGAGATGAAGCCGACGTTCCTCGCCAGCCGCGCGCGAACCACGGGGTCCTCGCTCTCGAAACCGCGCTTGCGCGCCTCGCGCAGCAGGATCTCGTCGTCGATCTCGGCTTCGATCAGCGCGGCGAGCACGGCATGGTCGGGAGCCGTGCCGCCTCGCGCGATCCAGCCCTTGCGGAGCGCGTCGATCCGCTCGGCGTCGATCTCGATCGCGCCCCGCTCCGATTCGCCTGCGCTCGATCTCCGCAGCAGAACGCGATCCGCCGCGACCAGGAGCGCGCCGAGGCACAGGAAGCGGAGCGCGTGCGAGACGATCCCCGGCCGCATCCCCCTCTAGCGCCCCGCGGTCTTGAGCTTGGTGGTGTCGTAGTACTTGCGGCTCGCGCCGACGTCGAACTCCATCGCGTTCATGCCGTCGAACTGGCCCAGGTTCGACGCGCCGCTCTGCACGTTCACGATCATCACGGAGGTGCCGAGCAGCACGAAGCGCCCCTGGTTCTCGGGCAGGTCCGTCGACTCGCTCCACTTCCCCACGCCGCCGATCAGCTTGTAGGGCTTGCCAGCGCGGTCGTAGGCGACGGCGAGCCCGGGCGACATCGTCTCCTTGTCGTACCAGATCTTCTTGCGGCTGTAGGGGTGGCCCTTCTGGCGCGGGATGTCGTCGAGCTCGAAGCTCCTCCGCTTCTGCCAGCTCTCGCCGATCATCGGCAGCGCGCCATAGGGATCGAAGCGACACGTGCCCCACTCCGCGTCGGTGCCGAGCCGAACCATGCTGGTCGGCGAGATCGCGCCCAGCACGCGCGGGAAGCAGGTGCGGACGCTGTTCGACACCGCGAGCTGCTCGCTCTCGCCCTGGAACTCCCAGACGTGATCCCAGACGTAGCCCGAGAACAGGTAGAAATCCTCCAGCGTGAACTCGGTTCCCAGCAGCGAGTCACTCTTCTGCGTCGCGGCGATGCGGCGCACGCGCCGCAGCGCCGGGATGTACGCCCAGGTGTCGTCCTCCTGGCCGTTCCGGTAGCGATAGAGCAGGAACATGGTTCCGCGCAGGTCGAACGGCGACTTCACGTCGAAGTACTCGGCCCACTCCGTGTTGGTCCCGGGCTCGAGCTCCGTCGTCGCTGGAAGCAGATCCGCGCGGCCGCTGAAGTAGGTGCGGCGGTACTCGCCCTGCGAGATGCGCCAGATCTCGCGGCCCGCGTTGCGCATGTTCGCGAAGCCCCAGTGCGGAATGTTGAAGCCCGAGCCGCCCTGCCAGCGCTGGTTCACGTTCCAGGCCAGCTTCGTCGCGAACTGCGGATCGTCGGGGGTGAGGTCGCAGCGGTGCCCGGTCGCCTCCTTGGCCCATTCCGAGTACGGGAACGGCTGTCCCGCGCCGTAGTTCGAGAGCCGGCCCTCGGCGTCGAGCGAGGCCTGGCAGGCGAACTTCACCGTCGCCTCGACGTACTTCGGGTGGGGCGGGTAGGACTCCGTCGCGACGATCCGCATCTCGAGCTCGGCAAACGGCTCGATCGCGTAGCTGTAGAACTCCGCGGGCACGAGCTCGCGCACCTGCTCCCGGTTCGCGGCCCGGATCACGTCGCCCGGGGCCACGTCCGCCGCGGCCGTGCGGGCGAGCAGCGCGCAACCCAGCAGAGCCAACACCGAGATGCGTCTCATGGCGCTCCCTTTCCGGCGCGGGCGGGCGAGTACCAGATCGGCGAGGTCCAGGACCGCTCCTGAACCGTCTTCGGGACTTGCGCGTCGCAGCACGGCTCGAACCCCTCTTCCAGCTGCGACGGGTCGTCGCAGCGCACGCCGCCGGCATTGCAGACCCGGGTGGTCCAGCGGCAGGTCGGATTCTCGATCACGCGCGCGTACCAGACGGCGCGCTCGGCAGGATCGAAATCCGGATCGGCCCAGACCGCGCAGAGCGCGTCCGCTCCCGGGCCGCGGGGCTCGCAGCTGGCGAGATCGACGTCGGCTCCGCTCTTCGGGTCGCCCGCGACGTCGAACACCCGCTCGTGCGTCCGACCCTCCCGGTCGAGCCAGCCTTTCACGACCTGCAGCCGCGAGAGCTTTGCGCCCGGCCGCGTCTCGGTCCCCGGATCGCGAAGCGCCGAGACGACGAAGCGCGGCGCTCGGCCGGCGGGCGCGGCCGGAAGGTCCGCGCCCATCGGCACCCCGCCCGCGTAGCCGCGCGCCGCGAACTCGCCGGTCTCGCACAGATCCTCGGGATAGTCGTAGCCGGCGAAGAAGCGCACGACGTGGCGCGGGCCGCTCGTGCCGTACACTTCCTTGCGTCGCAGCGCCGAGAAGATCGCCTCGCGCGAGTTCTCCTCGGCCCAGACCACCGCAAGTCCGCCCGGGTTCAGATCCCAGGCGTCCGGCAGCCCCTTGGGGATCTCGTCGCGCGCCGGATTGCCCGCGCCGCCGTGGCCCTTGAAGTCCACGTCCTCGTCGACGGCCCCGGACGCGCCCAGGTGCGTGTCGCTCCCCGCGACGATGCCGTACTTGAACGGGTTCACGCCGAGCTTCTCCTCCTGCACCAGTCCCTCGCGCAGGATGTGGCGCACGAACTGGCGCGGCAGCGGGGTCTCGGCCAGGTACGGCACGTAGCGCCCGTTGAAGTTGCTCATCGCGAGCGTCTCGAAGGAGCAGAGCTCGTCGGCCGTGTCGACGCCACGCATGCACTCCGACGAGCCCTTGTGCTGCATGATCTCGACCAGCGGCTCGAGCTCTGCATTCAAGCTCGCCTCTTCCGCCGACATCGGCGAGCCGTCGGCGTGCACGGTCGCGAACATGCGCCCGGCGGAGAGGTTGGAGTTGTGCGGAATCACGAGCGCGTCGCAGCCGGTCCCCGCGTCGAGACAGGTCTCGCGGAGCTTGCGCCACAAGAGCTCCGGCGCCGGCGTGTCGATGAAGCTCGACGGCAGCTCCGGCACCACCGAGTTCCGGAAGATCACGTTGCGGTGCAAGTTGTTTCCGGGCCCGGCCGCGCCCGTCCACTCGTAGCCGATCAAGGTCGCGAAGCGGCACTCCGCACTGCGATCGTTCGCCGCCTCGGCGGCTTCCACGATCTCGCGCCAGGGCCCGATCGCGGCCTCCTTGCAGCGCTGCCCGCCCGCGCCGCAGAAGTCGAAGCGCGTCGGAGGCTCGACCGCGTCGCCGCGCGAGGCGCGGTAGTTCATCACGAAGAACGCGAGGCGCGGGTAGCCGCGATAGACGCGGCAGATCCACGAATCGTAGCCATCGATCCCCGGGGTGCCGCAGATGTGGGCCTCGCCGAGCATCTCGGCGTGATCGGTCACGGCCGCGAAGTCGAGGGGACGCTCGAGCTGCATCTCGCGCATGGGTCTGCCCTGCGCGTCGTACGGCTGGACGCCGATGCGCTCGCCGCGCGCGAAGCGATAGGCGTCGGCGGGTCGATTTCGCGTGCCCTGCGTGCCGGCGTCGAGCGAGAGCGCGGTGTGGACGTGCAGGTCGCCGAAGAGCGGACGCCGCAGGCTCTCTCGGTGCGCGCAGGGCGCGCTCTGCTCCGAGCTCCCGAGCGCGAGCTCGGAGGCTGCGGCCGGCGGACTCGCGAACGCGGCGCCGAGCAGCGCGACCGCGATCGCGCGCCTCACGGCCTCGCCATCCTGGCGAACGCGTCGAGCTCGCTCGGGATGTCCGAGCCGAGCGGCTGGTAGACGATTTCAGTCAGCCCCTCGTCGGCGAGGCGCGCCAGCCGCTCGCGGAGCTGCGCCTGCGTGCCCGAGAAGGTGAGCGCGCCGAGCTGGCTCGAGACGTGCCGTAGGTCGAGCTCGGAGACCGCGACCCCGTGCCCGGCGTGGACGGCGAGGTGGCGCTCGTCCGCGGGCAGCGCCTCGATCTCGGCGCGCCAGGCGGCCCCGCCGGGAAGCGCATCTACACTCTCTGGTGACGCCTCCCAGGCCGCGTGGTAGATCATGGCGATCGCGGGAGCGAGCGCGTCGAAGACGCGCGGCGAGGCGAACGTCTCGTCCTCCTCGAGCACGGTGCCGACTGCGAGCGCGGCGCACCACGCGAAGCCCGGCTGTGGCCGGCCCACGCACATCACCCCGTCGCCGAGCTCGCGCGCGACCGCGAGGCCCTTCGGCCCGTTGGCCGCGATCAGGATCGGCGTGGGGATCGGCCGCGGCGCTCCGAAGCCGTCCGGCTGCAGGAGCGCGACCTTCGCGCCGTCGACCCGCACCGTCTCGCCGGCGAGCAGCCCGCGGAGCTCGCGGACGTAGCGTTCGAGCACGGCGAACGAGAGCGGCTTCTTTCCGAGCGCCCGGCGCCCGGTGAATCCGGTTCCGATCGCCACCGCGAGCCGGCCCGGCGCCTGCGCCTCGAGCGTCGCGATCGCGGAGGCCGTCACCAGAACGTGCCGCAGGCTCGGCACCAGCACCGCGGGTCCGAAGCCGATCTCGTCCGTGTTCTCCGCGATCGCGCCGAGCGCGATCCAGACGTCCTCGTAGAGCGCGGGCGAATCGCAGACCCAGACCCGCGTGTAGCCGAGCGACTCCGCGAGCAGCGCGTAGTCGACCAGATCCCGGCCCGGCGGAAACGCGACGGAGATTTGCATGTGCGAGAATCCTGTCATGAACGAGCGCGCCTCCGCCAACGGCCGGGCTGCTGCGAACTCGCCCTCGAACGCGGTCGTCGTGCTACTCGACAGCTTGAACCGGCACCTGCTCGGCGCCTACGGCTCGCGCGAGTTCCAGACGCCGAACCTGGATCGCTTCGCGAAGCGAGCGGTCCGCTTCGACACGCACTACGCCGGCTCGCTTCCCTGCATGCCCGCGCGGCACGACCTGCTCTGCGGCGCGCTCGACTTCCTGTGGAAGCCGTGGGGCTCGATCGAGATCTGGGAGGATCCGATCACGGTGGAGCTGCGGCGCGCAGGCGTCACGACCATGCTGGTCTCGGACCACCCGCACCTCTTCGAGGTCGGCGGCGAGAACTACCACTGCGATTTCACCGCCTGGGACTACCAACGCGGTCACGAGAGCGATCCGTGGCGCACGCGTCCGGACCCGAGCTGGATCGGGGCGCCGTCGTTCGGCCGCGGACACACGCACTACGACGACTCGCGCGGTTACTTTCGCGGCGAGGCCGACTTTCCCGGCCCGCGCACGCTTTCGACCGCTTCGCGCTGGCTCGAGCACGACGCTCCGCACCACGAGCGCTTCCTGCTCTTCGTCGACGAGTTCGATCCGCACGAGCCGTTCGACACGCCCGAGCCGTACGCGTCGCTCTACGACCCCGACTGGCGCGGGCCGCACCTGATCTGGCCGCCCTATTCCCGCGCCGCGATCGGCGAGGGGGTGCTGACCGAGCGCGAGGCGCGACAGGTGCGGGCCTGCTACGGCGCGAAACTCACGATGATCGATCACTGGTTCGGCCGGATCCTCGACGCGCTCGACCGAAGCGGGCTCTGGGACTCGACCGCGGTGATCGTCTGCTCCGACCACGGCCACTATCTCGGCGAGAAGGACGCGTTCGGTAAGCCCGCCGTTCCCGTCTACGAGCCGCTCGGACACATCCCGCTCATGATCGCGTGGCCGGGGGTCGTGCCGGGGAGCCGTGCGGCTCTGACGACGAACGTGGACGTGCACGCGACGCTCCTCGACCTGTTCGGCGTCACGGCCCGACAGCGCACGCACGGACGCTCGCTCGCGCCGCTTCTGCGCGGCGAGACCGATCGCGTGCGCGAATGGGCGCTCTCCGGCTACTGGGGCCGGGAGGTCCACGTGCTCGACGGCCGCGAGAAGTACGCGCGCGGTCCGGTCGGCGCGAACTCGCCGCTCTCGGTCTTCTCCAATCGCTGGTCGACCATGCCGGTCGCGCGCCTGCCGCAGCTGCGCATGCCGCTTCCCGACGAGCGCGCGCGTCTCGATCGCATGCCGGGATCGAAGGTCCCGGTGATCCGCCAGCCCTTCGTCCTTGGCGACCGCCTGCCCTTCTGGGGGATCGGCCAGTTCAGCGGCAGCCACCTCTGGGACCTGCGCGAGGATCCCGGCGAGGAGCGCGACCTGGCCGGAACCGCCGCGGAGAAGCGCGCCGAGGAGCGGCTTCGCGCGGCGCTCGTCGAGATCGAGGCGCCCGAGGATCAGCTCGCGCGGCTGGGGCTCGCGTAGGATGAGTACCGACGCCGGCTCCGAGATCCGACACTGGCTGCTCACGGCGACGACGGCCACCCTCTGTACGCTCGCCGCCGAAGACGACATCGCCGGCTGGCCGTTCGGCTCGCTCGCGCCGTTCGCGCTGCGCGCGGACGGAACGCCGATCGTGCTCCTGTCCGAGATCGCGCTCCACACGCGCAACCTGCGCCGCGATCCGCGCGTCTCGCTCTTCGTGCGCGATCCGAGCGCGAGCGGCGACGCGCAAGGGAGCTGGCGCGTGACGATTCTGGCGCGGGCGCGCGCGCTCGCATCCGAAGGCGACGAGTTCGAGGAGGTCCACGCGCGTTATCGCGAGCGCGTGCCCGCGGCGACGTCCTACCTGGAGACCCACGACTTCAGCTATTTCGAGCTCGCGCCCGTGCGCGTGCGCGCGATCGGCGGCTTCGGGGCGATCGGCTGGATCGACCCGGCCGCGATCGGCCGCGACCCGCTCGGCGCGGGGCTTCGCGAGGCCGCGAGCGGAATCCTCTCGCACATGAACGCCGACCACGAGGACGCGATGCGCCGGATCGTCGTGGCCGCGAGCGGCGTGACACCCGCGCGCGCGCGGATGACGGCGATCGATCGCGCCGGCTTCCTGGTCCGCACCGAGTCCCCGGACGAGCTGCGCTACGTCGGGTTCGGCCGCGAGATCGAGGCGCGCGATGCGCGGGAGGTCTTCGTCGCGCTCTCGCGCGCAGCTCAGAAGGCGTGAACGGTCGGGAACTCGTCGCGCTCTCGAACGCAGTCCCAGAGGAAGCAGGCGAGACCCACGTCGCCGGTCCAGAGCGAGTAGCGGCCGCGGCCATGGACCTCGCGCTCGTCCTCCCACTGCCCGATCGCGTGCATCGCGAAGCTCCGCGCGCGCTCGAGCCAGACGCGCTCGCCGGTGCGCCGGTACAGACACAGGAACGCGTAGCCGTTGCCGGCGGTGCCGTGGCAGAGGTTCGAACCCTTCGCCAGCGGACCCGCGCGAAAGACGAGCTCGCCGCCCATGCGCAGCAGCTCGTCCAGCCGCGAGCCCGGGCGCGGCTCCAGGCGAGCCAGCGCGACGATCACGCCCGGCGCGCCGTGGCAGATCTGGACCCGCATCGCGTCGCGACCGGGGCGCGGAGGTCCGACGCTCTGCGGCCAGTTCGCGAGCCCGTCCTCGATCCGCGCCGTCGCGTCGAGCGTACGCTCCACGTCGCCCGCGAGCTGCGCCGAAACGCCGGCGCGAATCAGAGCGCAGGCGTTTCCCGCGAAGCCGTGCGCCAGCCCGAGCATCTGCGTCGTCGCGCCGAAGGCCTGCGTCCAGAGCTTGCAGCCGTGCTCGGGCTCGAAGCGGAGTCGCGCGAGCACGCTCGCCCGGCTCCGCGCGGCGACCTCGTGCAGCCGCGGGTCGCCCGAGGCCTCGTGCAGCGCGACCGCCGCGAGGAGCGTTCCCGGCGTGCCGATCGCGAGCTCGTTCGACGGGTGCTCCAGGTTCGATCTTGCGGAGGCCAAGGCTCGCTCGACCCAGACGGCGGATCGAGTCACGCGATGGCCGACGAGCGCGAGCCCCGCGGCGCCGTGCAGGTACCCGTCCCGCGCGAGCGGATCCGCTTCGGCTCCGACGTGCGGACGCGAGTGGAGCGCCTCGACGATCGGATTCCAGTCGCGCGTCGACCGCGCCGCCGACTGCTCGAAGAGGAAGTCGATCGCCCAGATCACGCCCGCCGCGCCGTAGTATAGAGACCTCGAAGGGAGGCGATCGAGCGGATGCTCTGGCCACAGCGTCTCGGGATCGAAGACCCGCTCGGCCTCCGCGACGATCCGCCCGATCGTATCGCGCGCGCGCGCCTCGTCCCAACGGCTCTCGCGCAGCGGCCCGTGGCGCGCTGGATCGAAGAGCACGGGCCCTCCTACTCGCGCCCGTAGGTCTCGTGCGGCCGGGAGGGCAGGAACGCGCGCAGGTCGTCGACGGCGGTCCGCTCGTGGAGCGCGTAGTCCGAGACGTAGCTCGCGCGCGCGAGGATGTGGGTCGCGGCGGGCGTGGTCAGGAACTGGAAGTAGATGCCGAACGCCCCGCGCACGAAGACCCACGCCTCGCTCGACACGAAGTAGAGCATCGGCGCCAGGATCAGCAGCGACACGCCGAGCGTTCCGGCCTTTCCTGCGGCATGGAGCCTGCAGTAGACGTCGGGGAAGCGCAGCAGGCCGACGCAGGCCACCACGGTGAGGAACGTGCCGAGAACCATCATCACGGTCACGAGGAGCTCTAGCGAGGTCGGCATCAGAACAGCTTCCCCTTCTCGAGGTAGCGCGCGATCGCGACGGATCCGAGATAGCCGAGCAGCGTCAGGATCCAGACCGCATCGAAGTACAGCGAAGTCTCCCCGAGGATGCAGAGGATGCAGATCAGACCGATGAAGACCATGGTGAGCGTGTCGAGCGCCACGGCACGATCCGCGGGACTCGGGCCGATCACCAGCCGGTGGATACAGAGCGCGGCGCCGCCGAAGAGCGAAGCGAGACACGCCAGGGAGACCACGTAGAGGAACGGACTCATGAGCTCGCGCTCGGCGGCCAGCCCCCGGGCCGCGTGAACTTGAGGATGTTCGCCTCGAGCGTCTGCCGGATGTCTCGGCGCACGGCGTCGGGGTCTTCGCCGACGCTCAACGCGTGGATGATGATCTTGCGCTGGTCCTGTTCCACGTGAACGGTGATCGTTCCCGGCGTGAGCGTGATCGAGTTCGCCAGCACCGTGATCTCGAAATCGGTCTCGCAGTCCATGTCGACGGCGAGAAAACCGGGTCGGAAATCGAGCTCGCGCCGGAGCACCGCCTTGGCGACCTCGATCGTCGAGAGAGTGAGCGCCTTCGCGAAGATCACGCAGTAGCGAATCAGGTACCAGAGACGCACCAGGGTCACGGCACGCCTCCGAGCCTCGACGTCTGCGCCGTCGTGGGCTCTGGAATCGGCAGCAGCACGGCCTCCTGGTACGCGCGGGGATCGAGCAGGTCGCGCGCCGCGTCGTTCGCGAGCCGAAGGAAGGGCTCGGCCACGACGCCCATCAGAACGCTCGAGAGCACCAGGACCGCCGTAGGCAGCATCATCGCGCGGTAGCGGCCGAGAGGCGCCGAAACCGACGGCGCGTGCCAGAACGCGTAGTTCCAGATCTTGCTCATCGAGTAGAGAGTACACAGGCTGGTGACGACCGAGACGAACACGACCACGCCGTGGCCGCCGGCTAGACCCGCGCGGATCAGCACGAATTTCGCGATGAAGCCGGAGAACGGCGGCATCCCGGCCAGCGAAAAGGCGGCGACCAGGAACAGGATCGAGACGCCCGGCGCGAGCCCTGCGATGCCGCCCATCTCGGACAGCTTTTGCGAGCCCGAGATCCGTCCAGCGATGCCGCCGATCAGGAACAGGCTCGACTTCACCACCATGTTGTGGACCACGCAGAAGATGCTCGCGACCACGCCCGCCTGCGCGACGTCGGCGCCGCTGGCCGCGAGCCCGATCCCCATCAACATGTACCCGACCTGACTGATGATGTGCCAGGAGAGGATCTTGCGGACCTCCCACTGGCAGAGCGCTCCGAGCACGCCGAAGAGCATCGAGAGGCCCGAGAGCACCAGCAGAACCTCGAGGACGAGCTCCGCGCCCGGCTGACGGAAGCAGAGCACGAAGAGCCGCATCAACGAGTACACGCCCACCTTCGTCAGCATGCCTGCGAAGTAGCCGTTCATCCCCGCCGGCACGATCGGGTACGAATCCGGCAGCCAGAAGAAGACCGGGAAGGCCGCGGCCTTGAGCGCGAACACCACCATGAGCAGCATCGAGACGGCGGTGACCAGCGCCGCCCGCTCGCCCGTGAGCTGCGCCGAGCGCTGCGCGATGTCGGCCATGTTCAGCGTGCCGAGCGTCGCGTAGACCAGACCGCAGCCCATGACGAAGAGCGTCGATCCGATCGAGTTGATCGCGATGTACGCCATGGTCTGGCGCACCTGCGGCTTGCTCGCGCCGACCATCATCACGCCATAGGAGCCGAGCAGCATGACCTCGTATGCGACGAACAAGTTGAAGAGGTCGCCGGTGATGAACGACCAGTTCACGCCGAGCAGCAGGACCTGCAAGAGCGGGTGGAAGAAGTACCGCTCCTGGCGCGGCTCGACGGTGAAGAACGTGTAGACGAGCACCACCGTGCCCACCGACATCGACAGACAGAGCATGATCGCGGCCAGGCGATCCGCTACGAAGGCAACGCCCCAAGGCGCGAACCAGCCGCCGATCACCATCGCCTGGATCCCGTGGGCATCGACGTGGCCGAGCAGCCAGTAGACGAAGACCGTGAGCCCCGCGCAGGAGACCAGATTCACTGCACGCTCGAGCCGCGGATGGCCGTTCAGCAGCGCGAGCAGCACGGCCGTGAGGAACGGCACGAGCACGGGAAGGATCAGCCAGCGGTTCACGAGAGCGGATCCCGCGGCAGGTTCTCGGGGTCGTCCGTGCCGTGATCGACGTAGACCTGATACGAGACGATGAGAAGCAGCGCCCCGACCGCGAAGCTGATCACGATCGCGGTCAGGATGATGTCGGGCGGGAGTGGATCCATGTAGCCATCGGCTCCATCCCGCAGGAATGGCGCCTGGAGGGCGTCCGAGTAGCCTCCGCAGGCGATCAGGAGCAGGTTCGCCGCGTTCGAGTAGAGCCCGAAGCCCAGGACCACGCGGATCAGGCTGGGCCGCAGGATCATGTAGGTGCCGGCCGCGAACATCGAGCCGATCACCAGCGCCATCAGGAGCTCCACGGTCGATCCTCCAGGCCGAGCTCGACGAAGAGCGTCATCAGCGTCCCGAGCACGATCATGTACACGCCGAGGTCGAAGAACGTGGCGCTGGGCAGGTGTCCGTGTCCGAGCAGCGGCAGCTCGTAGTCCAGGACCACGTGGTCCATGAACGTCGAGCCCTGCAGCAGCGGGACGAACCCGCTCGCGAGCGCGCAGAGCAGACCGAGCACCGAGAGGCGCCACCAGGGAAAGCGCGCGAGGCGGCCGATTCCGAACGCGAGCAGATACATGGCGCCGGCCGCGGCGGCGATCACGCCCGCGATGAAACCGCCGCCGGGCAGATCGTGACCCTGCATGAAGATCCGGAACGACAGGAACACCGCGAGCGGGATCGCGAAGCGCGAGATCGTGCGCAGGATTGGAGACTCGTGCATCAGCCGTCCACCCTGCGCGCGCGAAGCAGTCCGAAGACGCAGAGTCCGACCACGACCAGAACGGTGACTTCACCGAGCGTGTCGATGGCGCGGAAGTCGACGATGATGACGTTCACCGCATTGCGACCGCCGGCCTCGCCCACGCTGCGCGCGAGGTAGTCCAAGCCGAGGTTTCGCGTCTCCTTGAAGCTCGGGCTGGTCGCGAGCAGCACGAAGAGGAACACCACGAAGCCGATCGCGCCCGAGACCGCCAGGTTCCAGGCGCTCTGCGCCGGCGACAGGCCATCGCGCCGGAAGGTGGGCATGTAGTAGAGCACCAGCAGGATCACGACCGTCGACACGGTCTCGATCAGAATCTGGGTCAGCAGGATGTCGGGCGATTGGTAGACGGCGTAGACCAGCGCCACCAGGAAGCCGCTGGCGGTGAGCGCGAGCGCGGCACCCAGACGCGTCTCGGAGCGGACGACCGCGATGGTCGAGGCGAGGATGAGCGCCGCCAGCCCGATCGCGGGCCAGCCGAGGTTGCCGAGCTCGACCTCCACGTGAGCGAGCGACACCCCACCGGCCTCGAGCGCGAACAGGCTGATCCCCGCCGCGAAGAGCAGGATCACCGAAAAGTACCAGCGCAGCGACCCGTCCTGCCACCATTCGCTGTAGGCCTCGGCAAAGCCGGTCACGCTCGCGACGCAGCGGTTCCAGACCGCCTGCGCGTCGGGAAACATGCCGAGGCCGCGCTGGAGCGCCTCGACGCGCGACCGTCCGCGGTACAGCGCCACGCCGAGCCCGATCCCGGCCAGTGAGAGCAGCACCGGACCGAGATGCGCCGGCAGCAGCGAGACCTCGAGCCCCGCGTCCGGCGCCGACGAGAGCAGATTCGCCGCGCGCTCGATCGCGCTGCTCTCGCCCAGCAGGCCGAGAACGAGACTGCCGAGCGCGAGCACTGCGGGAGGCAGCCAGAGCGCCGCGCTCTCTCCGTGGCCGGAATGCGCGCCGTGCGCGTCGTGGGAATGGGCCGCGGGCTCGCTGCCGAGGAACGTCCCGATCAGCAGCTTCAGCACGGCCGCGAGCAGGAATGCGTTTCCGACCACCACCGCCGCGATCACCGCCCCGTGCGCGAGCGGCGATCCCGCAAGCGTGGGGCTCTCGATCAGCGATGCGTAGAGCGCCTCCTTCGTGACGAAACCGAACAGCGGCGGAATTCCGCCCATCGAGAGCGCGAAGAGCAAGCAGAGCGCGAAGCTGATCGGAAGCCGCCGGCGCAGCCCGCCGAGCTCGCGCAGATCGCGCGTGCCGGTCGCGTGTTCGACGATGCCCGCGATCATGAACAGCCCCCCCTTGTAGCCGGCATGCGAGAGGATCTGCAGCGCGTCCTGCTCGGGCATGCGCAGGCCGTAGGCGAGCGTGACCAGCCCCAGCGTCGAGACCGTGCTGTACGCGAGCAGCGCCTTCAGATCGTTCTGGCGGAATGCGTGCCAGGCGCCCAGCAAGAAGGTCGCGAGTCCGACCGGCGCCACGAGCAGCGGCCAGGCGGCCGAGTCGGCAAAGAGCGGCGTGACGCGCGCGAGCAGGAAGATGCCCGCCTTCACCATGGTCGCGGAGTGCAGGTAAGTCGAGATCGGCGTCGGCGCGACCATCGCGCCGGGCAGCCAGAAGTGGAACGGGACCTGCGCCGACTTGGTGAAGGCTCCCGCCAGGACGAGCAGAAGCGCGGGCAGGAACATGGGCGAGCTCGCGAGCGCAGAGCGGCGCGCTTCGTCCGCGACGATCTCGCCGAGCGCGAACGACCCCGTCGCCAGCCCGATCAAGATGAACCCGGCCAGCATCGCAAGGCCGCCCATCGCCGTGACGAGAAGTGCGGTCAGCGCGCCCGCACGCGCGGCCTCGCGCTCGTACCAGAAGCCGATCAGGAGGTACGACGTGACGCTGGTGATCTCCCAGAACAGGAACAGCAGGATCAAGTCGTCCGCGAGGGCGATCCCGAGCATCGCGCCCATGAAAGCGGTGAGTGCCGCGTAGTAGCGGCCGATGCGCGCCCGACCGAGCTCGGCCCCGATGTAGCCGAGCGAATACACGCCGACGAGAACTCCGATCCCCGACACGAGCAGCGCGAAGAACGCCCCGAACCCGTCGGCGCGCAGCAGGAAGGCCACGCCGAGCGACGGAATCCATTCGTGGCTCGATACCGGCGCGGTCTCGGCGCCGAGAAGTGGCAGCGCCGTCGCAAACGAGACACCCGCTGCTGCGACCATCAGCAGCGCCGACCAGCGCCCGAGCGCACGACCGAGCAGCGCGATCGCGAGAGCTGCGACGAACGGCGCGGCGACGATCGTGACGAGCGCGCTCACGCGCGCGGCCTACGCATGCGCCAGTCGTCCATCGGGGCCCCTCCGCGCGCGTATCATACACAGACTCCGCAGCGCGTCCTCGGAGCTCGGGATTCACACGGCAGAGCCGGGGGTCGGCGGGGGTCTGCGTGATATGCTGCGCGGACCTCGAACAGGAGATCCCCGTGAAGTTCTACGACTCACTTGGTCCGAATCCCCGTCTGGTCCGCATGTTCATGATCGAGAAGGGAATCACGATCCCTGCGGAGCAGGTCGACCTGATGAGCGGAGCGAACCGGCGCCCGCCCTACACCGACAAGAACCCGGCCGGACAGCTGCCCGCGCTCGAGCTCGACAACGGCTTCGTCCTCGCGGAGACGGTTCCGATCTGCGAGTACCTGGAAGACAAGAACCCGAATCCGCCGCTGATCGGGCGAACCGCCGAGGAGAAGGCGGAGACGCGGATGTGGACGCGCCGCGTCGAGCTGAAGATCACGGTCCCGCTCGCCGACGGCTTCCGCTTCGCCGAGGGGCTGGCGATGTTCAAGGACCGCATGCGCACGATCCCGCACGCCGCCGCCGACCTGAAGCTGCTCGCGCAGGAGGGCCTGGGCTGGCTGGATGCCCAGCTCGACGGCAAGCAGTGGATCTGCGGCAGCCGGTTCTCGCTGGCCGACATCGTCCTCTACGCGCTCACGGATTTCGGCGCGGCCGTGGGGCAGCCGCTCAAGGCCGAACACAAGAACGTGTTGGCCTGGTTCGAGCGCGTCGGCAAGCGGCCGAGCGCCGAGTCCAGCCTGCACCCGGTAGCGAAGGCCGGAGGAATGCGCGCCTAGGCACACGATACCCGATCGCCGCGCCCTCGGGCGCGGCGATCGCGGATCGAAGGTCGATCAGCGGCCGATCTGGAGGGCCCGGAACCCCGAGCCCTCCAGATCGATCGCGATCAGGTGCTCTTAGCGCCGGCCCCCGCCGCCGTAGCCGCCGCGGCCACCGCCGCCACCGCCACCGCCGCCACCGCCGCCGCTGCGCCCACCGCCGCCGCCGCCACCGGGGCCGCGCTCGTTGGCCTCGCTGACGCGCATCGTGCGACCGCCGAGCTCACGCCCGTCGAGAGCTTGGCGCGCCTTCGCGGCGCTGTTCGCGTCCTCGAACTCGACGAACGCGAATCCGCGCGGGCGACCCGTGTCGCGGTCCATGATCACACTGACCGAAGCCAGCTCCCCATGCGGCTCGAAGAGCTCGCGGAGCTCGGCCTCGTCGGTGGAGAATGGAAGGTTCCCTACGTAAAGCTTCTTACCCAACTGATGGTTCCCGTACGTGACCCGTTCAATTCCGTCCTCGGGCACGTCCCTCGCCCCGCTTCGAGCCGGACACGTTCCGGCGCTGAAGAGATGCGATTACTGTTGCTGCACGACACACGGGGGATCGGGCCCCGACATGCGGCAGGACGGGCCGACGAGCGGTTCGAATCACTGCTTAGGGATCAACCAGAGCGGTGCGTCGACCGATCGACGCCAATCGTGCCGCAGTCTAGCCCGGTCATCCGGGAATGGCGACCCTGACTTGAGCTTTTGCGCGACTTTTCTTTCGGTCCTGCGCGCTGGCGACCCCAGCGGGATTCGAACCCGCGTTCTCGGCGTGAAAGGCCGGTGTCCTGGGCCAAGCTAGACGATGGGGTCGGGTGCCGGTCGGCCGGCGGCGCGTAGCCTAGCCGTGGGTCGGAGGGGGGTCAAACCTTCGGGCGCTCGATCCTGGGTCCGGGCGAATCTTGACCGCTTCGTACGGAATCGTATCGTGCGGAACTTCATCGAGGGAGACGAACCCATGAGCCTCGACCCTGCGCTGCGCGAGCGAATCGAATCGATCATCCGCTCGGACCGCGTGGTTCTATTCATGAAGGGCACGCCCGACGCCCCCCAGTGCGGCTTCTCGGCCCAGGTCGTCGGAATCCTCGGCCAGCTGCTTCCCGAATACGGAAGCTTCGACGTGCTCTCGGACCGCGAGGTGCGCGAGGCGATCAAGGAGTTCTCGAGCTGGCCGACCATTCCGCAGCTCTACGTCGAGGGCGAGTTCCAGGGCGGCTGCGACATCGTGAAGGAGCTCTACGCCAGCGGTGACCTGCAAAAGCTCCTGGGTGTCGAGGTGGAGACCGTCGAGCCGCCCGCGGTGACCGTGACAGACGCTGCCGCGGAGCTCTTGCGCGGAGTGATCGCGAGCGAGGGAGGCGAGCTGCACGTCTCGATCGACGCGTCGTTCCAGCACTCGCTCTCGCTCGGGCCGCGCGCGGGGCACGAGGTCGCGGCCACGAGCAACGGCCTCACGATTCTCTTCGATCGCGATTCTGCACGACGAGCCAACGGGCTCGTGATCGGCGCGGCCGACTCGGGCGGCAGCCAGGCGCTCACCGTCGAGAACCCGAACGCGCCGCGCGCGGCCGAGGTGAATCAGCTCTCCGCGAGCCAGCTCCAGGCCCTGATCGCCTCGGGACGAGACCTGCACCTCTACGACGTGCGCACGCCAGAGGAGCACCAGAAGGCGCGCATCGCCCAGGCGACGCTGGTCGATGCCCGGGTCGCCGAGCAGATCGAGCGCCTCCCGAAGGACGCGCTGATCGTCTTCCACTGCCACCACGGCGGCCGAAGCCAGGCGGCGGCCGAGCATTTCGCGAGTCGCGGCTTCACCAACGTCCACAACCTGGCGGGCGGAATCGACGCGTGGTCGCGCGAGGTCGACGCGTCCGTGCCGCGGTACTGAGCCCGGAGCGCGAGACGTGGCCCTGCAGATCCATGCGCCCCCGAGCGAGGTGATCGAGAAGATCCGCCAGGCGCTCTCGGCCGCCCTGCCCTGCGACTCGCTCGAGGTCCGCGGCAGCGGCGGGCACTTCTCGATCCGCGTGGTCTCGAGCGCCTTCGCCGGCAAGAACACGCTCGCGAAGCAGCGGCTCGTCTTCAGCGCGATCGCCCATCTGATGAAGGGCGACGACGCGCCCGTTCACGCGATCGACGAGCTCGAGACGCTCGCGCCCTGATCCCCCGCTCGACAGCCCGCGCGCGTTGGGGTTCTACTTCGGACGTGGATCAAGCGACGACGCGGTCGGGCGTGCTGCTCGTGAATCTTGGCACGCCGAGATCGCCCTCCTCGCGAGACGTGCGGCGGTATCTGCGCGAGTTCCTCTCCGATCCGCGCGTGCTGGACATCCCCGCGCTGCCGCGCTTTCTGCTCGTGAACGCGGTGATCGCGCCGTTTCGGGCGCCGCGCTCGGCCGAGGCGTACCGAGCAGTCTGGACCAAGCGAGGCTCTCCGCTGCTCTCGAACGGCCAGGATCTGCGCGCGGCGGTCGCGGCCGAGCTCGGGGCCGACTTCGAAGTCGCGCTCGGAATGCGTTACGGCGAGCCGTCTCTGCCGCGCGCGCTGGACGAGCTGCTGCGCCACGATCTGGCGCGGATCCTGGTCGTGCCGCTCTTTCCGCAGTACGCATCGTCGTCGACCGGCTCCGCGCTCGCGCGAATTCACGGGCTCGTCGCCGAGCGCTGGAACGTGCCCGCACTCGAGACACTGCCCGAGTTCTTCGACGAGCCCGGATTCATCGCGGCGCTCGCCGAGATCGCGAAGCCGCGGCTCGACGCGTTTCGCCCCGACCACGTGCTGTTCAGCTATCACGGCCTGCCGGAGCGGCAGGTGCGGAAGAGCGACACGAGCGGACGACACTGTCTGGCGTCGGCCAGCTGCTGCGACGCGATCGGCGCCGCCAATCGCCACTGCTACCGCGCGCAGTGCTACGCGACCTCGCGGGCGCTCGCCGCGGCGCTCGCGCTTCGGCCCGAGGGCTGCTCGACCTCGTTCCAGTCGCGGCTCGGCCGCACGCCGTGGATCACGCCGCACACCGACGCCGCGCTGCCGGAGCTGGCACGTGCCGGTGTTGCGCGGCTGGCGGTACTCTGCCCGTCCTTCGTCGCCGACTGCCTCGAGACGCTGGAGGAGATCGGGCTGCGCGGAGCCGCGCAGTGGCGCTCGCTCGGAGGCGAGGCCTTGGAGCTGGTGCCGTGCGCGAACGCGCATCCGGCGTTCGTGCGCTACGTCGCGTCCCGGGTCCGGGGCGCTTCGCGATGACGCGCGCCGAGAAGGCGAAGCGGATCGGCGAGATCCTCGACTCGCTCTACCCGATGCCGGAGGTCCCGCTCTCGTACCGCGATCCGTACACGCTGCTGATCGCGGTCGTGCTCTCCGCGCAGTGCACGGACGTGCGCGTGAACCAGGTGACGCGAGTGCTGTTCGCGCGCGCGCGCACCCCACAGGCGATGCTCGCGCTCGGCGTCCCCGCGATCTACGAGATCATCCGCTCCTGCGGGCTGGCCCCGGCGAAGTCGCGGAACATCCACGAGCTCTCGAAGCTCCTGATCGAGCGCCACGCGGGAGAGGTGCCGAGGGATTTCGCGGCGCTCGAGGCCCTGCCCGGCGTCGGCCACAAGTCCGCGAGCATCGTGATGTCGCAGGGCTTCGGCGTGCCCGCGTTCGCGGTCGACACGCACATCCACCGCCTGGCCGAGCGCTTCGGCCTGTCGAGCGGCAGGAACGTGGTGGAGACCGAGCGCGACCTGAAGGCGGTCTTTCCCGAGAAGGATTGGATCCGCCGCCATCTCCAGCTGGTCCATTTCGGGCGCGAGCACTGTCCCGCGCGCGGGCACGACCCCGCGATCTGCCCGATCTGCAGCTGGGCGGGAGCGAAGCAGGCTAGCTCCCGATCGTCCGCAGCCGAAGCAGCGGGCCGACCGGCTCGGTCTCGAGCGCGAGGTCGATCTCGCCCGCGATGAACCAGTCGTTCTCGTCGGAGGGGTCGAGCAGGACCTGCGTGACGGCCCAGCGGCGCGGGCCATCCGGGCGGATCCGGGTCCACTCGGAGTGGCGCGCCGCCTGCGAGAACACGAGCTCGCCGTGCTGCGCGAAGAAGGCCGCCAGCGCGCGCTCGAAGCGCTCGGGAGTCCACGGGTCTTCGGGATCCGCGCGCACGCACGCGCACGCCTCCGCCCAGTCGCGCTCGGCGAGCGCGCGGACCAGTCGGTGCAGCTCGGCGCGAGCCCGTGCGCGAAGCGCCCGCTCGTCCCGCGCGAGGTCGTAGACGCGCGTCGGCATGGGAGCCGGCGCGGCGTCGGCCGTGCGCGCGGCGGGATTCAGGAGCCGCTCCCACTCGTCGACCAGGCTCGAGTCGACGCGCTCGAGCATGGTCCGGAAGTACGCGATCAGGTCGTGAACGGCCTCGGTCTTCGCGCCCTCGGGAACCGTCTGCACGATCGTGTCGTAGACCTGCGAGACGTAGCGAAGCAGCAGCCCTTCGCTGCGCTGCAGCCCGTAGAAGCGCACGTAGTGGTCGAAGCTGAAATATCCCTCGTACATCTCGCGCGCGATCGACTTCGGGTGGACGTCCTGGTGGCGCACCCAGGGGTGGCGGCGCGCGAAGAGGTCGAAGGTCTGCTCGATGAAGTCTCGACTCGGCGCGGGCGGCTGCACCTCCTCGAGCCTGCGAATGCGCTCCTCGTAGGGCACGCCCTCCGCCTTGAGCCGAGCGAAGAGCTCGCTCTTGACCCGGTCGAGCTGCCGAAACAGGATCGCGCGGGGATCCTCGAGCACGGCTTCGACGAGCGAGAGCACCTCGAACGCGAACGCCTCGTCGCGCGCCTCGATGTACGAGATCGCCTCGACCACGTAGAGCGAGAGCGCGTGGTGGAGCGAGAAACCCCACTGCAGATCGTCGGCGACGCGGACCCGGCGTCGCCCCGTCGCCGCGTCGCGCTCGACCCTCACGATGTCCGCAGCGCGCAGGCCCCGAAACAGCTGCGCGGCCTCGCGCAGGATGCGCCGCTTGCGAGCCTCGCTCTCGTGGCTGCGGGCGATCAGGTCCGCGACCGCGCGCCAGCCGCCGCGCGGATCGGGGTCGTCCTCGGCCCGGCGCAGCAGGAGCAGGATCATCCCGTGACTGACGCGGAAGCGCGAGACGAGCGGCTCCGGGACGCGCTCGATCAGCCGCTCGAAGCTCTCCTCGCTCCAGCCGACGAAGCCGGGCGGCGGCTTCCGGGTCACCTCGCGCTTGCGCTTCTTTCCGCCCGGCTTCGACGAGCGCTCGCGCATGCGCTTGTTCTCGATCACGTGCTCCGGCGCCTGACACACGACGCTGCCGTGCTCGTCGAAGCCCTTGCGTCCGGCTCGACCGCTGATCTGCCGGAACTCGCGCACCGAGAGCGCGCCGACGCGCCGCCCGTCGAACTTGGCGAGCTTGGTGAAGAGCACGGTCCGGATCGGGATGTTCACGCCGACGCCGAGCGTGTCGGTGCCGGAGATGACCTTGAGCAGCCCCTGCTGCGCCAGCTGCTCGACCCGCAGGCGGTACTTCGGCAGCAGACCCGCGTGGTGGATCCCGATGCCCGCGCGCACGATCCGCGACAGCTCCTTGCCGTAGGCGGTGTCGAACTCGAAGTCTCCGAGTGCCGCGCCGATCTCGAGTCGCTCCGCGCGCGAGGTCACGTTCAGGCTGGTCAGCGCCTGCGCGAGCTCCGCTGCCTCGCGCTGCGTGAACGAGACCACGTAGATCGGCGCCTTGCCCGACTCGAGCAGCGCTTGCACGGTCTCGTGCAGCGGAGTCTCGCACCAGGCGTAGTCGAGCGGCACCGGCCGCTCGCTCGAGGCGACCAGCGCGACCGGGCGGCCGCTTCGCAGCTCGAGGTCGCGCCGGATCTCGCGGGTGTCGCCGAGCGTCGCCGACATCAGCAGGAACGTGGTGTCCGGCAGCAGCAGAAGCGGCACCTGCCAGGCCGCGCCGCGCTGCGCGTCGGAGTAGAAGTGGAACTCGTCCATCACCACGTAGGGGGCGTCGAGCGCCGGGCCCGAGCGCAGCGCCATGTTCGCGAGCACCTCGGCCGTGCAGCAGATGATCGGCGCGGCCGGGTTGATGCTCGCGTCGCCGGTCAGCATGCCGACGTTCTCGGGCCCGAAGTCCTGGCAGAGCGCGAAGAACTTCTCGCTGACCAGCGCCTTCACGGGCGAGGTGTAGAACGAGCGCCGCCCCTCGCACATCGCCTTGAAGTGGAGGAGCGTTGCGACGAGCGATTTGCCGGAGCCGGTCGGCGTCGAGAGCACGACGTGCTTGCCCGCGACGAGCTCCAGGAACGCCTCCTCCTGCGCGGGGTACGGCACCAGACCGCGCTCGCTCGACCAGTCCACGAAACGGGCCAGGATCTCGTCCGCGTCCAGACGTCCGATCGGGCTGGCCAGATCGACCAGGCGCATCGACGCTGCGGCTCTAGCCACGCTCTGCGCGCCCTCTTCGGATCACGACCACGCGCCCGACCAGCTCGGCCGGAGGAGCCGAGTGCGGGGTCGAGAGCTCGATCCGCGCACCCACGCCCTGAACGACGCGAAGGCCGACGTCGCTCGCGACGAAGCCCTTCGCGCGCAGCGCCCCCTCGGCGGCGATCCGGCGCAGGATCGCGTCGTGCCCCAGGCCGCGCTCGATCTCGATCACGTCGGTCTCGAACGCCTCGTGGCTGTGGGCGGCGCCGGAAGCGCGCGCTCGCCGCGCCCGCGCGGCCTGCTCGAGCTCGGGCGGGAAGAGCAGCTCGGGCGACACCGCTGCGTGACGCGTGCGCAGGATCGGCGCGTCGGGCTCGATCTCGCGGAGCCGGGCCTCGAGCTCGGGCACGATCGCCTCGGGCACGAGGTCCAGCTTGTTCAGCACGATCAGATCCGCAGACGAGACCTGGTCCTCGAACGTCCCGACCAGATCGCGACCGCTCTCGAGCTGCTCGGCGTTCACCACGATCACCGTCACGTCGTCGCCGATCCAGCGCGACACCGGCTCGCGCCAGAAGTTGAGCTGGATGTCGTAGGGCAGCGCGACGCCCGAGGTCTCGATCACGATCCGATCCGGGTCGATCCGCTCGCGCAGCCGCTCGAGCGTGACCACCAGCTCGTCGGAGAGCTGGCAGCAGACGCAGCCCCCGCCGAGCTCCACGAAGGTCTCGTCGCCTCCGCCCAGAAGCGCGCGGTCGATCCCGAGCTCGCCGAACTCGTTCGACACGATCGCCAGGCGCAGCCCCCGCTCGCGCGCGTCGGCGAGAAGATTTCGCACGAGCGTGGTCTTGCCCGAGCCGAGAAAGCCCGAGACGAGCAGCGCGGGAATGCGCCGATCCGTCGCGCGAGTCGCAGTCACGTGCGGGAGGATGCCCGACCGGGCTAGGTTCCGCCGGCGATGGACGAGCTCTTCGAGGCCGTGCGCGAGGAATGCGCGCGCAGCGTCTGGTCGCGCGGCGTGGAGCTGGTGCGCAGCGGCGCGGTGCACGCGCAGTCGAGCTCGGCGGACGAGGTGGTGATGCGCGTGGAGACGCGCGCCGGCCGCGCCGCCCCGGCGGTTCGACTGCGCCCGCGCGACACGGCCTGGGAGTGCGACTGCGACGGGCCGGACGATCCGTGCGAGCACGTCGCCGCGGCGGTGATCGCCTGGCGGCGCGCGCGCGAGGGCGGCGACGCGGTGCCGCGACCGAACGAGTCGAGCGCGCGGATCGGCTACCGGCTCGCGCGCGCGAAGGGCGGGCTCGAGCTCGCGCGCGTGCTCGTGCGCGATGGCCGCGAGGAGCCGCTGCCCGCGACGCTCGCCGCCTTCGCCGCGGGACGCGCCAGCGGCCCGGTGCCGCTGGCGAGCGCCGCGGACCTCGCGGTCGAACGGCTGATCGATCCGCGTCGCTCCGGTGCGCCGCCGGCTCCGGCGATGCAGCGGCTGCTAGTGGCGCTGCTCGGCTGCGACGACGTCTCGCTCGAAGGCGCTCCCGTCTCGGTTTCGCTCGAGCCGGTGCTGCCGATCGCGCTCGTCGAGGATCGCGGCGATGGATTCGAGCTTCGCGTCGTGCCCGATCCCCGGCACGACGAGAGCTTCGCGAACGGCGTCGCGCGCTGCGGCTCGGTGCTGCGGCCTCTCGGCGATCCGCACCTCTCCTCGCGCGAGCGCGAGGAGCTGCCGCGCGGTCGCCATTACCCGCCCGATGCCGCAGGTCGGCTGGTCTCGGAGGTGATTCCGGATCTCCGCGCCCGGCTCCCGGTCGAGGTGCGAAGCCGCCGCCTGCCGCGCGAGCAGGCCGAACGCCCGCGGCTGCGCGCGCTCGTCGCTCGCGAGGGCGATGCGCTCTGCGTGCGCGCGGAGCTCGTCTACGGCGACCCGCCCGTAGCAAAGGTCGAGAACGGACGGCTCGTGGCGCTCGGTGCAAGCTCGGTCCCGCGCCGGATCGAGAACGCGGAAGCCGCGCTGTCGACGCGGCTCGAGCACGAGCTCGGGCTCGCGCCGGGAGCCTCCCTCACGCTTCCCGCGGCGCAGGCGATCCCCTTTCGCGCACAGCTCGAGCGCTTCTCCGGCGAGATCGTCGGGCGCGCGCACGAGCAGTTCCGGCTCGAGGCCGCGCTCGAGCCCCGGCTCTCGACCGGCTCCGACCGCTTCGAGCTCGCCTTCGAGCCGCGCGGCGGCGGGGGCCGGGTGAATGCCGCGAGCGTTCTGAGCGCATGGCAGGAAGGCGAATCCCTGGTGCCGCTCCTCGGCGGGGGCTTCGCGGAGCTGCCGACGGACTGGCTCGAGAGGCACGGTCGGCGTGTTCTGGACCTGCTCGCTGCCAGCGACGCCGACGGCCGCCTTCCGACCTGCGCCGTGCCCGATCTGGCCCGACTCTGCGAGGAGCTCGGCGAGCCCGCCCCGCCCGGGTTCGAGCGGCTGCGGGCGCTGGTCGGCGATTTCGCCGGCCTGCCGGAGCCGCGGCTGCCTCGGGATCTCCGAGCCGAGCTGCGCAGCTACCAGCGCCAGGGCGTCGCCTGGCTGCAGTTCCTCGCCGAGGCGGGACTCGGCGGTCTGCTGGCCGACGACATGGGGCTCGGCAAGACGCTCCAGGCGCTCTGCGCCCTGCGCGGACGCACGCTCGTGGTGGCGCCGACCAGCGTGATCTTCGGCTGGGCGCAGCAGGCGGGCCAGTTCCGGCCCGGGCTTCGCTGCAGCGTCTACCACGGACCGAAGCGCGCGCTCGATCGCGATGCGGACCTGACGCTCACGAGCTACGCAATTCTGCGCCTCGACGCCGAGACCCTTGCGCGCGAGGCGTGGGACACGATCGCGCTCGACGAGGCGCAGGCGATCAAG
Source organism: Deltaproteobacteria bacterium (assembly GCA_016875225.1). Lineage (NCBI taxonomy): Bacteria > Pseudomonadati > Myxococcota > Myxococcia > Deltaproteobacteria bacterium. Next base: position 27,644 of record VGRW01000004.1, on the reverse strand, counting down.
AACCCCGACAGCCAGATCGCGCGCGCGGCGTTCTCGCTCCGCGGCACGTTCCGCCTGACCCTGACCGGAACGCCGGTCGAGAACCGGCTCGACGAGCTCTGGTCCCAGCTTCACTTCGCCAATCCGGGCCTGCTCGGATCGCTGCGCGACTTCCGCGAGCGCTACGCGAGGCCGATCGCGTCGGGGGAGCCCGGCGCGGCCGCGCACCTGCGAGCGCGAATCGCGCCCTTCGTGCTGCGGAGGATGAAGTCGGTCGTGGCGGCGGAGCTGCCGCCGCGCACCGACGCGACGCTCCACTGCGAGCTCGACCCGGACGAGCGCTCGGTGTACGACGCGGTCCGCGCGGCTTCGCAGCGGCAGGTGGTGGAGCGCCTGCAGCAAGGCGGCAGCGTGATCGAGGCGCTCGAGCTCCTGCTTCGCCTGCGCCAGGCGTCCTGCCACCGCGCGCTGGTTCCCGGCCAGAGCGCTCCGAGCTCATCCAAGGTCGAGGTGCTGCTCGAGGCCCTCGACGAGGCGGCGGCGGAGGGTCACAAGGCGCTGGTCTTCTCACAGTGGACCGGGCTCCTCGACCTGGTCGAGCCGCACCTGCGCGCGGCCGGCATCCGCTTCACCCGCCTGGATGGCCGCACGCCCGACCGGCAGGCGGTGGTCGAGGAGTTTCAATCGGAGGCGGGGCCGCCGGTCCTTCTGATCTCGCTCCGGGCGGGCGGCACCGGCCTGAACCTCACCGCGGCCGACCACGTCTTCCTGCTCGACCCGTGGTGGAACCCCGCCGTCGAAGAGCAGGCAGCTGACCGGGCGCACCGGATCGGCCAGGACCGGCCGGTCTCGGTCTACCGGCTGGTCGCGCGCGAGACGGTCGAGGAGCGGATCCTGGAGCTGCAGGAGCGCAAGCGCGCCCTCGCCGAGGCGGCGCTGTCCGGCGCGGATCGGGCGGCCGCGATCACCCGCGAGGACCTGCTCGGCCTGCTCGAGTGAGGCGCGTCACAAAGCAGGGGCCGGGTGACGTCGATCACAGCAGCCATGGAGAGCCTTTGGTGGACTCCGACCCGATCCGAAGGCCACCGACCCGTTCCGGGACCGGTGGACCGCGGACGGCAGGAGCCGGGCTTGAAGAGAGTTGGCGCTCGACTGGGGATCGCGCGGACGGTGCTCGGCGCCGCGTTCGCGCTCGCCCTCTCGGCCTGCCAGACGCCGTGGACCGGGCCCGTCTCCGAGCTTCCGATCGATCCGCCCGCCGCGGCGCTCGCGACCCAGGCCGCTCCTGCTCCGCAGCAGGAGCCGGCTCCGGATCATTCCATGGGCGCGCGGATCGCGGCCGTGCTCCTGCAGCGCGCCCCGACCATGCGGCCGGTCGACCGGGCGCGCGTGGCCAAGGCGATCGAGGACGCGCGGCACAGCCACCGGGTCGACCCCGTGCTCGTGCTGGCGGTGATCCACCAGGAGAGCCGATTTCGAGCGGATGCCCGCGGGCCGCGAGGCTCGCTCGGCCTGATGCAGGTCCGCCCGTTCGTGGCCGCGGACGTCGCGCGCCGGCACAACATCCCCTGGGCGGGCGCCAAGACTCTTCTCGATCCGGCGGCAAACGTGCAGATCGGCGCCTGCTATCTCGGCGAGATGCTCGAGATGTTCCCTGACCCGGCGCTCGCGATCGCGGCCTACAACATGGGCCCCTACCGCGTCCGCAGGCTGGTCGCACGAGGCCACCACCCCAGGCCCGCGTACCTGGTCTCCGTCCTCAAGCACGTCCAGACCCTGTCCAGCGAGATGGGGCCGATCGCGACCGACTCGGTCGAGGACGCGCTCGGCGAGTAGCGAGCCCGCAAGGGAGATTGCGGCGCAGGCGGCCCCGCTCCAGCATTCCTCTTGTCCGCAACCGAAACCGGGTGGGATCATTTCCACTCATTCTTCGGCCGATTTAGATGGCAGAGACGGGAACGGTCGGTGTGCGGAATCTTCGGGATCGTCTACCGGGACGGGAGGACGGTCCCCAACGAGGAGCTGCTCCGCGAGACCGGCCGGCTGCTCGGCCACCGGGGTCCGGACAGCCTGGGCGTGCATCGGGCCGAGGGAATCGGTCTGGTGCACACGCGGCTGTCGCTCGTCGATCTCTCCAGCCGGAGCGACCGGCCTTTCTGGGACGAGAACGGGCGCTTCGCGCTGGTCTACAACGGCGAGATCTACAACTACCGCGAGATCCGCGCCGAGCTCGAGCAGCGCGGCGTCGCGTTCCGCACCTCGTCCGACACTGAAGTCCTGCTGAACGGCCTGGTCGAGTACGGTCTCGACGCGCTGCTGCCTCGACTCGAGGGGATGTTCGCGTTCGGTCTCTGGGACGCCGAGCAGCGCAGCCTGACGCTGGTCCGCGATCGCTTCGGAATCAAGCCGCTGTCGTTCTACGAGGACGAGCGGCTGCTGGTCTTCGCCTCCGAGATCAAGGCGATCCGCCCTTGGGTCGCGCTCGAGCCGGACCCTCAGATGGCCTCGGCCTTCCTGGCCGGATTCGGCGGCAGTACGCGGATCCGCTCGTTCTTCCGCGATGTCTCGATCCTCTCTCCCGGCACGATCCGCGAGAGCCACTTCGGCCAGCGCCCCCACGAGCGCTGCTTCCGCTCGATCGGAGACTTCTGGGATCCGGACGAGCACGATCGCCTCACCGCGATGGGACCGACGCAGTCGATCGACCAGCTCGAAGGCCTGCTGCTCGCGAGCGTCGAGAAGCACCTGATCGCGGACGCGCCGGTGGGAGCGCTCTGCAGCGGAGGGCTCGATTCGTCGCTGATCATGGCGATGGCCAGCCGCTCCCACACGAATCTCGCGATCTTCCACGCAGACGTGGTGGGCCCCGAGAGCGAGTCCGATGCAGCCCGGATGCTCGCGAAGCACCTGCGCCTCGACATGAAGTCGGTGGAGGTGCGCGACGAGGACTTCTGCGAGCAGCTGCCCGCGGCGCTCTGGCACTACGAGTACCCCTTCGCATACCACCCGAACTCGATTCCTTTCCTGCGGGTGTCGCGCTTGGTCCGTGAGAGCGGAGTGAAGGCGATCCTCTCCGGAGAGGGCGCCGACGAGTGCTTTCTCGGCTACCGCGAGATCCCGTTCGAGGACCTGCGACAGCGCTACCGCGCCGCGATCTCGGGGCTGCGCGAGCTGGTCCACCGCATTCCCCTCCTTGGCAAGGAGATCTGGCCGGCGGAGGTCGGCTTCGGGAGCCTGGTCCAGGGCATGGAGCAGAATTTCGAGACGGTGCTGGATCGCGAGCAGATCGAGCAGCGGATCCGCGAGTCCGGTTCGATGGTGAGCCCACGCGACTATCGCTCGCTCGGCTGGCTCGGCTACCACCTGCGGACCCTGCTGCACCGCAACGACGCACTGGGGATGGCTGCGAGCGTCGAGGCGCGCTTTCCGTACCTGGATCATCCGGTCGTGCGCCGAGCTGTGAATCTGCCGCACCGCTACAAGATCCGGCCCTCCCCGACCGTGCTCGACAAGGCTCACCCTTTTCTGCGCGACAAGTGGATCCTTCGCCGGGTGGCGGACCGCTACCTGCCGCGCAGCTTGAGCCGCAGGCGAAAGCGGGGCTTTCCGGTGAATGCCTACGAGCGCATGACCGTTGCGCCCGAGCTCTTCCGACGGGGCTTCGTCGCGGACCTGTACCGGCTGAGCGACCCGGCGCTCCGCCACCTGCTATCGGCGTCCGGTCCCGCCTTCAAGGTGCGGCTGCTGATGCTCGAGGGCTGGGGCCAGCTGTTCTTCCGCGACGTCAAGGAGCCTTCGCTCGTCACGGCGGTCCGCAGCCACACCGCGATCGCGCCGATCGCGAATTGATCCCGGCGCGTCGTTGACGCGCTCTCGGACAACCGCGATAAAGCCGGGCGGGGCTGGATGAGGGGAACGGTGTCGGAGACCGCCGTCGAGCGTCGGATCGAGGGCCGGGCGCACGTCGAGATGGTGAGCGTGCGCCTCGCCTTCGGCGAGCGGCGCGTCTTCGACGGGCTGTCGTGCGGGTTTCCGAAGGGCCGGATCTCCGTGATCCTCGGCGCGAGCGGCGTCGGCAAGAGCACGCTGCTCCGCCTTGGCGCGGGCCTGCTCCGGCCGGACTACGGCGAGATCTGGGTCGGTGACGAGGAGATCTCGCGGCTGTCCGAGCGGCGACTGCGCAACCTGCGGCACGGGCTCGGCATGATGTTCCAGGGCGGCGCGCTGCTCGATTCGCTCAGCGTCTTCGAAAACGTGGCGCTCGCGCTCCGCGAGCACACCAAGCTCCGCGAGAGCGAGATCGCGGACCGCGTCCACGCGCAGTTCGAGGCCGTGGGCCTTAAGAAGGTGGACGAGCTGCTCCCTGGCCAGATCTCGGGCGGCATGAAGAAGCGCGTGGCGCTCGCGCGCGCGATGATCATGGAGCCGTCGGTGCTGCTGATCGACGAGCCGTTCTCGGGCCTCGACCCGCTCGCGGTGCGGCTGATCGAGGCGCTGCTGGTCGAGGTGAATCACACCAAGGGACTCACGATGGTCCTCACGAATCACCACATCGGCTCGACCATGCGGATGGCCGACGAGATCGTGTTTCTCGTCGACGGAATCGCCGTGACCGGCTCCGTCGAGGAGATGAAGGCGAGCACGGATCCGCGCATCCAGCGCTTCTTCCAGGCTGCGGGCACCGGGCCGGCCCTCGAGGAGGCGAGCTGATGCTCGCGCTGATCCGCCACACCGGCTGGCGCACGGTCTCGAACGTCTTCGAGCTCGGAGGGATCGCGGTCTTCGGCGGGCGAATGGTCTACCAGACGTTCAGCCCGCCGTGGCGACTGCGGCGCCTGGTCGACGAGATCTACACCACCGGGGTTCTGTCGCTGGCGATCGTGCTTCTCTCCGGCGCGGTGGTCGGCAGCGTGCTCGGGCTGCAGGGCTACATCACGCTGGTGCGCTTCGGCGCGGAGCAGAGCCTGGGCAGCGTGGTCGGACTCTCGCTCGTGCGCGAGTTCGGGCCCGTGCTGACCGCGCTTCTGGTCGCCGGCCGGGCTGGGTCCGCGGTCGCGGCGGAGATCGGCGCGATGGTCGCGACCGAGCAGCTCGACGGCCTGCGCATGATGTCGGTCGATCCGGTCGACTTCGTCGCGCAGCCCAAGGCGCTCGCGCTGCTGATCTCGATGCCGCTCCTCTCGGCGCTGTTCATCGTCTTCGGGCTCGCGGGCGGCTACGTGGTCGGCGTCGGCCTGCTCGGAATCGACGGCGGCACCTACATCACCAACCTGGAGACCAGCATCACCTTCAGGGACGAGGTCGTGGGCAGCGTGCTGAAATCCGTGGTCTTCGGCGCGCTGGTCGCGTTGATCTCGACCTGGCGCGGCTTCACGTCCGCGCCGAACTCCGCCGGCGTGAGTCGCGCGACGACCGGCGCCGTGGTACAGGCGTCGGTCGCGACGCTCGTCTTCGACTACATCATCACCGCTCTGTGGGGAGGCTGAGAGTGAGCCGTTCGCCGATCCGCGATCTCCTGGTGGGAGTCTTCGTGCTCTCCGGCTTCGCCGCGCTCGCCTACCTCTCGATCCAGCTCGGCGGCTCGACCTACTCGGGTCCAGGCGGGCTCCTGCTCTACGCGAGCTTCGACGAGGTGGGCGGCCTGGCGGCGCGTTCGCCGGTCGTGATCGGCGGCGTGAAGGTCGGGCAGGTGAAGGCGATCGAGCTCTCGCCGGACGGCGATTTCCGCGCGCGCGTGCTGATGGACGTGGACGAGAACCTGAAGCTGCCCGACGACACGGCGGCCTCGATCCTCACGCAGGGCGTGCTGGGCAGCCAGTACGTCGGGCTCGAGCCGGGCGGCTCCGAGACGATGCTCGGCGACCGGGCCGAGATCACCTACACGCAGAGCGCGATCGTGATCGAGCGTCTGATCGGCCGCGTGATCCAGAGCCTCGGGAACTCCTCCGACGGCGACGACAAGGAGTCGCGCTCCGAGCCGGGCGACGACGGCTGATGCTCGGCGCCCGCACGCTCCTGCACGCCGCGCTCGCCGCGTCGCTTCTCGCCTGCGCATCGGCCCGCGGTCCGGAGCCCGAGCCGACGCCGGAGCCCGATCCGTGGCGGCCGTTCAACCACGCGATGTTCAGCGTGAACGACGCACTCGATCGCTTCCTGGTCGGGCCGGTCGCGAAGGGCTGGATCTTCGTCACCCCGGAGACGGTCCGCGTCCACCTCGAGCAGTTCTACGACAACCTGAACTTCCCGGGCTACTTCGTGCAGCCGTTGCTGCAGGGAGACCCCAAACAGTCGGGGATCGCGCTGGCGCGCTTCGGCGTGAACAGCACCGCCGGGCTCGCCGGCTTCTTCGATCCGGCGAACCACTGGCTCGGTCTGGCGCGAAGGCCGGAGGACATGGGACAGACGTTCGGCGTCTGGGGGTCGGGACCGGGGCCGTACCTGGTCCTGCCGTTCCTGCTGCCGGCCTCGAGCGCGCGCGACGCGGCGGGCTTCCCGATCGATTCGGCGCTGAACATCGGGGACTCCGCGCTCATCTCATGGGTCGTTCCGGGGATCTGGCCGGCGACGCTGCTTCGAACCATCAATCGCCGGGCGCTGGCGGACGAGGACCTGCGCGAGCTTCGCGAGGCGTCCTTCGACTGGTACTCCGCCGTGCGCGACGGGTACCTCCAGCGACGCGAAGTGTTGATCCGAAACGATGGAGACGATTCCGAGGAGGCGCCTTCCGATGATCTCTACGAGCTCGACGAGAGCGATTCTCTTCCCGAGTAGCTGGCTCGCGCTCTGCGCGCTGCTTCTGGCCGTCGCGCTTCCCGCGCATGCGGACGAGCGCGTCGAGTCGGCGCGCGGCTTCATGTCGAAGACCGTGAGCGACGTGCTCGCCATCCTCGACGACAAGCAGCTCGCGCCCGACGTGCGGCTCTCGAAGCTCGAGTCGATCGCGCTGGAGCGTTTCGACTTTCCGCGCATGGCCCTGCTGGTGCTGGGCAAGAACCGGCGCAAGCTCGACGACGCGCAGCTCGAGCAGTTCCAGGTCGAGTTCAAGCGCAGCCTCTCGAACACCTACGGCAAGAAGCTCGACCGCTACACCTCGAACGAGAAGATCGAGATGGGCGACGCGCGGCTCGAGTCGAACAAGGACGTGACCGTGAAGACGCGCGTGGTCGGCGGCGAAGCCGGCGACGGCGTGTCGATCGACTACCGACTGCGCGAGATCGAGGGCGGCGACTGGCTGATCATCGACGTCACGCCGGCGGGCGTCTCGCTGATCCAGAACTTCCGCTCGCAGGTCCAGGAGATCGTCACACAGAAGGGCGTGGGCGCGCTGATCAAGACGCTGCACGAGAAGAACGAGGCCGCGGACAAGCAGGCCACCGCCGCGAAGTAGCGCTGCGGCTCGGGCCGATCGGCCCTCGAGCCGGTTTGATTCACCCCGGGAGTACCTGCGTATAATCCGCGCGGCCGACAGAGCGGCCCGCATACGGAGACCTCCCGAATGAATCTCGACTTTTCCGAGGACCAGAAGCTCCTGCAGAAGACCGCGCGCGACTTCCTCGCGGAACGCTCGCCGCTGCAGGTCGATCGCGACGTGCTCGAGAAGGGCACCCACTGGAATGCCGAGCTCTGGAAGGCCGCCGCAGAGATGGGCTGGCAGGGCGCCGTGATTCCCGAGGAGTACGGCGGGGCGGGCTTCGGCTACCTCGAGCTGGTCCTGATCGCGCAGGAGCTCGGCCGGGCGCTGTCGCCGATCCCCTTCGGCTCGTCGGTCTACCTGGCCACCGAGGCGATCCTGCTCGCGGGGAGCGACACGCAGCGCAAGAAGTGGCTCTCGGCGCTCGCGAACGGCTCGGCCGTGGGAACGCTCGCGTTCGCCGAGGCTCCGGGCTTCCCGTCCCAGGCCAGCCTGAAGGCGACGCTCGCGGGCGGAAAGCTCAGCGGAACGAAAATCGCCGTGCCCGACGGAAACGTCGCGACCTTCGCTGTGGTCGCCGCGCGCTCGAACGCGGGCATCTCGCTGGCACTGGTCGACCTGGCGGGTCCGGGCGTCACGCGCAAGGCGACCGAGTCGATCGACCCGACCCGCGCGTCGGCCGAGATCAGCTTCAAGGACGCGCCTGCGGAGCTGCTCGGCGACGAGGGCCGCGGCTGGGAACTGCTGGAGCGCGTGCTCGACCGCGCCGCGGTGATCCAGGCCTTCGAGCAGCTCGGCGGCGCCGAGCGCGCCTTCGAGATCACGCGCGACTTCACGATGGGGCGCTACGCGTTCGGCCGGCCGATCGCTTCGTTCCAGGGGCTGAAGCACCGCATGGCCGATCTGTACGTCTTGATCGAGCTGGCCAAGTCGAACTGCTACTGGGCCGCCTGGGCGCTCTCGGAGGACAACCCGGAGCTCGCGATCGCGGCGCCCGCCGCGCGCGTGTCGGCGACCGAGGCGTTCGACACCAACGCGGTCGAGATGGTGCAGATGCACGGCGGCGTCGGCTTCACCTGGGAGTACGACTGCCATCTCTTCTACCGGCGCGCGAAGCACCAGGCGGTCGCGCTCGGATCCCCCACGCACTGGCGAGAGAAGCTGATTCAGCGTCTGATCGCGAAGCAAGCGGCCTAGGAAGGAGAATTCAGATGGACTTCAACGATACCCCGCAAGAGGCCGAGTTCCGCGCCGCAGCACGCGCGTTCCTCTCGAAGCACCGCAAGCTGCTCGCGCCGGGCGAATCCAACTCCATGCTTTCCGAGCGCGACGACCCGGACACGATCAAGGCCTCGCAGGCCTGGCAGGCGTGCAAGAAGGACAACGGCTGGGCCTGCCTCACCTGGCCGAAGGAATACGGCGGACGCGACGCGACGGCGATCCAGTCGGTGATCTGGAACCAGGAAGAGGCGAAGTTCCAGGTTCCGCCGAACGTCTTCGGCATCGGCATCGGCATGCTCGGCCCCACCCTGATGGCGCACGGCACGCCGGAGCAGAAGTCGAAGCACCTCGAGAAGATGGCGCGCGGCGACGAGATCTGGTGCCAGCTCTTCAGCGAGCCGGCGGCCGGCTCCGATCTGGCGGGCCTTCGCACCTCGGCCGTGAAGAGCGGCGACACCTGGACGATCAACGGCCAGAAGATCTGGACCACCGGCGCGCACTTCAGCCGCTGGGGAATGATCGTGACCCGCACCGATCCGACCGTCGCCAAGCACGCCGGGCTCACCTACTTCATCGTCGACATGAAGGCGCCCGGCGTCGAGATCCGCCCGATCAAGCAGATCAACGGCGGCAAGGCCTTCAACGAGGTGTTCTTCAGCGACGTGAAGGTTCCCGATTCCGACCGCGTCGGTCGGGTCGGCGACGGCTGGCGGGTCGCGCTGACCACGCTCATGAACGAGCGCGCTTCGATCGGCGGCGGCGGCGGCGGCTTCCGCGCCGAGGACCTGATCCGGCTCGCGCGCGAGGCGGAGCTGCACGGCCGGCCCGCGATCGAGGACGGCTCGGTGCGACAGCAGATCGCGGACTTCTACATCCGCGCCTCGGGCCTGAAGTACACCGGCTACCGGACGCTCACGGCGCTCTCGAAGGGCACCACGCCGGGACCGGAGAGCTCGATCGGCAAGCTCGTCGGCGCGCCGCTGAACCAGAAGCTCGCGTCGTTCGCGATCGAGCTGCAGGGCTTCGCGGGCTCCGCACAGGGCGACCCGCAGGAGGCCTACCTGGGCTCGCCAGGCCTGCGCATCGCCGGCGGCACCGACGAGATCCTGCGCAACATCCTCGCCGAGCGCGTGCTGCGGCTGCCGCCGGAGCCGAGGCTCGACAAGGACACGGCCTTCCGCGACATCCCGACGGGACCGCCTTCGAAGTGAGCGCGCGCTCCGCTTGATCCTGATCGATGAACGGGCGCGAACGCTCGCGCTCGGTGTCGAAGATCTGATCGACGCGGGCTCCGCGGCCGCCGCGTATCGGGGCGTCGACCCCGTGCGCGGGCGGCTCGAGGCGCGTGTGCGAGAAGCCTGGGTGGGCTCCGCGCGCGCGGCGGTGCCGCTTCGCGCCGAGCTCGACTGGCGCGGCTTCCGCATCGCGCTCGACGGCTGCGCCGACGTGCTTCGCGACGGCCCGCGCGGCACGCGCCTCGAAACTCTGCGCTTCGTGCCCGACGAAGACGAGGCGACGAGTGCCGCGCGCGCGGTCGAGCGCGCCGGATTCGCATCGCTTCTGCTCGCGCTCGGCGGCGCGCGGGTGGCCGGCGCGTCCGCCGTCGCTCTCTCGCTGATCGGAGCTCCCGCCAGACGAACCCGCGTATCCGTCGCTCCCGAGGCCTGGGCCGCGAAGCTCGACGAGCGAATCGAGCGCATCGCGCGGTCCGCCGAGCTCGAGGCGGCGCGCGGCAGCGCCCGCCGCGAGCTCGCGCCGGCGTTCCCGTTCGCGTCGGTGCGCCCGGTGCAGGCCGAGCTTCTGCGCGAGGTCGACGGCGCCGCGGCCTCCGGCCTCACCCTGCTCTGCTCGGCGCCGACCGGCGTCGGAAAGACCGCGGCCGCGCTCCACCCGTTCCTCGCGCACGCGCTCCGCGACGACCGCCGCGTCTTCTTCGTCACCTCGAAGACCTCGCAGCAGGAGCTCGCGCTCGAGACGCTGCGGAGCATGCTTCCGCCGGGCTGCGGCGCGCTCGCGGTGCAGATCTCGGCGAAGGACCGCGTCTGTCCGCAGGCCGAGCTCGGCTGCGCGGAAGGCCGCTGCCCGTGGCAGCGCGGCTTCGCCGAGCGCCTCGCGGCCACCGGCCTCGCGGACGCGTTGGCCGACGAGGGCGTGCTCTCGGCCGAGCGCATCGCCGAGCGCGCAAGCCATCACGAGCTCTGCCCGTTCGAGACCAGCCTGGCGCTCGCAATGCGCGCGAGCGCCGTGGTCTGCGACTTCAACTACGTCTTCGATCCGCGCGTCTACCTGCGGCGCTTCTTCGACGCCTCGGACGGGCGCGATCTGCTGATCGTCGACGAGGCGCACAACCTCGCAGAGCGCGCGCAGGGCTACTTCTCTCCGGAGCTCGAGCTGGCTCGGCTCGATTCGCTCGCCGAGCGCTGCTCAGCGCTTCCGGAGCGCGCCTATCGGCGCGCGGGCGATCTGCTCCGCGAGGTCTCGGCGCACTGTCGCGGGATCGCGCTGCGCCTGGCCGAGGAGCGTCCCGACGACGCGCCCTGGGTCGAGGCGCCGGCGCGGGGATTCTGGGAGCCGATCGAGGAGGCCGCGTGCGCCGCGCTGCTCGAGACCCAGACGCAGGCGGCTTCCGAGTCGTGCCGGCCCGACGGTCTCGCGCCGGCTCGCGAGGGGCGGGATCGCCGGCTGCGCGATCCGCTGCGCTCGGCGCTTGCGCTCGTGCGCGAGTTCGCGCACGGCTGCGAGAGCGACGACCCGGAGCGCTTCGCCGCCCTCTGGTCGCCCGATCGCGCCAAGCGGCTCTGCCTCGACCCGGCGCCGTGGCTCGGCCAGCGCATCCGCTCGTTCCACTCCGCAGTGCTGATGAGCGCGACGCTCGCGCCGCTCGACTTCCACGCCCGATCGCTCGGCGTCGACTCGCCGAGCACGGTCATGCTCGACCTGCCGTCGCCGTTTCCGCGCGCGAACCGGCTGGTCGTCGCGGTCGACTCGGTCGACACGCGCTTCCGCGTCCGCTCCGAGCACGCGGCTTGGATCGCGGACCTGATCGCGCGCGGTGTGCGCACGCGGCGCGGCAACTGGCTCGCGTTCTTCCCGAGCTTCGGCTTCCGCGACGAGGTCGTCGCGAAGCTCCCGCCCGGAGAGCACCGCGTGCTGCTGCAGCTGGCCGGAATGCCGATCGAGCCGATCCTCGCCAAGCTGCGCGCGAACCGCAGCGAGACGCTGCTCGTCTGCGCGGTGCACGGCGGGCTTCTCTCGGAAGGCGTCGATTACCCGGGCGACACCGCGATCGGCGTCTTCGTCGTCGGCCCCGCGCTTCCGAAGGTGGAGCGCGAACGCGAGCTCGTGCGCGCCTTCTTCGACGCCGAGCTCGAGAGCGGCTTCGACCACGCCTACCTTCTGCCGGGGCTCGCGCGCGCGGTGCAGTCGGCCGGCCGCGTGCTGCGCTCGGCCGACGACGTGGCTGCGATCGTGCTGGTCGACCGGCGCTTCTGCGAGCCGCGCTACCGCGATCGGCTGCCGGGCTGGATCCGCGACGATCTAGTGCAGGCCTCGGATCCGGTTCCCGCGCTCGAAGCATTCTGGCTCCGCTGCGGCCAGGCGTCCGGCGATTCGCCATCCTCGGGCGCGTGAGACGGCTGACCTCGATCGCGGCGCTCCTGCTCGCGCTCGCGAGCTATCTGGAGCTCGCCTGGCCGCCCTTCTACGACTTTCCCGGCGAGCAGCCCTTCCGCGGCGAGCACTGGTACCAGCCGTACGCGGGCCATCGGGGGGGCGGGCTTCTGGCTTTTTTCCACGCCCACGCGAACGCCTGGGGAGGGCTCACCTTCGGCGAGGTCTCGCGCGAGGAGCTCTTCGAGATCTACTCGGCCCGCGGATACGACCTGGTCGGGATCAGCGACTACATGAGCATCGCTCCGAAGCCGCCCGGCGCCGCGCTCTACCTGCCGACCTACGAGCACGGCTACACCATCGGGCGTCGCCACCAGACGGTGATCGGCGCGTCTCGCGTGCACTGGTTCGACTATCCGCTCGGCGGCGGCGTGCGCCACAAGCAGCACGTGATCGACGTGCTCCGACCCGGGGCGGAGCTCCTGGTCCTGAACCACCTGGACAAGGCCGGCTCGTACGCTCCCGCCGACCTGGCCCGACTCACCGGTTACGACGCGATCGAGGTCGCGAGCAAGTACGGAATCTCGACCGAGTTCTGGGACGCGGCGCTCTCCGCGGGTCGCCCGGTCTGGGGCATGGCCAGCGACGACGGCCACACCCAGCGCTCGAGGCCCAGCCACGTCGGAATCGGCGCGGTTCTGATCGACGCGGAAGAAAGGACGCCCGAGGCCGCGCTCCGCGCGCTTCGCGCGGGCCGCTTCCACGCCATCTACATGCGAAAGAACCAGGCGCCGATCGCGCTGGTCCGCTGCGAGCTCGAGGACGGCGAGCTGGTGGTGAAGGTCGGCGAGATCGCGGACGCGATCCGCTTCGTCTCCGCGCGCGGCGCGCTGCGCCACGAGGCGCGCGGCACCGAAGAAGCGCGCTACCGCCCGGACGCCGCCGATCCGTACCTTCGCGTCGAGGTGCACGCGCGCGGCGCGCTGCTCTTCACCAATCCGCTGCTGCGCTGGGACGGAGTCGCGCTCCCGGACGTTCGCGCACGGGCGCGGCCGCTGCCGACCTGGACCGTGCGCGTGCTCGGCGCGCTCGCGCTCGCGCTCCTGGTCCGGGTCACCGCGCGCCGGGTTCGGGCCGGGAGCGGAACAGCGCGTAGTCGGAGTCGCGGACCAGGATCTCCAGCCGCTCCCGAGCCGGGAAGCGCGAAAGGATCGGATCGCTCGTGATTCCGATCCGCGGGCTCGGCGATCCGAAGAGCTGCGCCGTCGCCGTCGGTCCGGAGGTCGGGCGGACGTACTCGGCAGCGCGCTCGGCGTAGAAGCAGACGCTGGGTCGGTTGCGGAGCCCGAGCAGGAGGATCGGCTCGGATTCCGGAAGCCGCTCCGCGGCGAGCTCGGCCAGCCTGCGCAGCGGCGCCCCGAAGCGGGCGTCGAACCGCGGCAGGGCCAGGTGAAACACGATCGTGTAGGTGCAGACGAACCCGACCGCGAGCGCCGCGAAGCTCCGATCGGGTCTGCGCTTGCGAAAGCCTGCGACCGCGAGCGCCGACGCCGCGATCAGCGCCGCCGATCCGAGGCCTCCGGCGGCGCCGATCGCCAGCGGCTGCGCGAGTCCGGATTGCTCCGCCGCGCGCTCCGAGAGCAGCATCGGAAGCAGCGCGGCCGCGAGCGGCAGGAGCGCGAGCGCCAGCGCGACGAGCAGCGCGGCCGCGAGCGCAACGCCGAGCGAGGTCTCGAAGGCGCGATCCCGCGCGCGCAGGTCGAGGCGCGCGAACAGATCGCCGACCAGAAGCGCGAATCCCGGCAGCGCGGGCGCCAGGTAGTTGGGGAGCTTGGTCGCGGCGATCGAGAAGAACACGAAGACGAGCCCGCTGAAGAGCGCGAAGCCGCGCAGGAGCTCCGCGCGCTCGCCGGCTCCGCGCAGCTCCGCGCGAGCGATGGCGAGAAAAAGGAACGGGCTCCACGGCAGCATCCCGATCGCGAGCACGGGGACGTAGAAGAGCGGCGAGCCGGAGTGCCCCTGCATCGGCGCCGCGAAGCGGCCGACGTGGTGCTCCAGGAACAGATCGCGCATGAAGCCGAAGCCGCCGGGCTGCGTGAATCCGAGCAGCAGGTACCAGGAGAACCCGAGCGCGGGCACGATCGCGAGCGCCAGAAGCAGCCAGGCCGGGCGCAGCGCCGCGCGCAGACGTCCCAGGACGAGCAGCTGCGCGAGCGCGACCGCGCCCGGAAGCAGGATGCCGATCGCGCCTTTCGTCAACACCGCGAGCGCCGCGGCCGTGCAGGCCAGCGCGAACCAGCCGACGCCGCGCTCCGGCGACCGGATCGCGCGCGACAGCGCGCCCAGACAGATCGTGAACCAGAGCACGAGGAGCATGTCGGTGAAGGCGATTCTCGTGAGCGCGAAGAATTCGAGCGAAGTCGCGAGCACGAGCGCCGAGAGAAGCGCCGCGCGCGCGCCGAGCGGCCGGCGCGCGAACGCCCACAGCGCGATCGGGGTCGCCGCCCCCGCCAGAGCAGTGCCGATCCTCGCGCCGATTTCGCCCACGCCGAAGACCGCGAAGCCCGACGCCTGAAGCCAGTAGAGGAGCGGCGGCTTCTCGAAGAACACCGCGCCGCAGAGGTGCGGCACGAGCCAATCGCCGCTCTCGAACATCGCGCGCGCGACCTCGGCGTACGCCGCCTCGTCGTAATCGACGAGCCCGATCGAGCCGAGCCCGACGAGCCCGAGCAGCCCGAGCGCGGCAAGCCAACCGACTTCTCTCCAAGCAGCGCTCATCGCAGGCGCGAACCCCCGGCGGCGCCGCGCAGCATAGACGATCGACTGCGGCTACGCTCCGCCTCGCGATGCTGATCCCGATTCCAGACCTGCTGCGCGCCAGGCGCCTGCTCTGCGTGCAGCCCCACTACGACGACAACGACATCTGCGCCGGAGGCACGATCGCGCGGCTCGCGCTCGCCGGCGCCGAGGTGCACTACCTGACGGTGACCGACGACCTGGTGGGTGTGCTCGATCGCCGGCTCTCCGACGAAGCCGCGCGCGCCCGGCTCGCGGAGGAGCAGGATCGGGCCGGGCGGGAGGTCGGCGTGCGCGCGCAGCACCGGCTCGGCTTTCCCGACGCCGGCGAGTGGAGCGCGTTCGCGCTGCGCCGCGAGGTCGTCCGACACCTGCGCCGGATCCGGCCGGACTTCGTGCTCACCGTCGATCCCTGGCTCCCGTACGAGGCGCACCAGGACCACGTGCGCACGGGTCTCGCCACAGCCGAGGCGTGCCTGCTCTTCGGGCTGCCGCGCTTTGCGAGCGGCGACCCGGGGCTCGACGAGGCGTTCGAGCCGTTCCGCCTGCGCGGGATCGCCTTCTACGCGAGCGCGCGCGCGAACACGGTGGTCGACATCGGCGCGACGCGCGAGCGCAAGCACCGCGCGCTCGACGCCTACACCGCGCAGTTCTCGCCGGAGCAGCTTGGGCTCCTGCACGCGGCGCTCGAGCACAAGGAGCGAGCCTGGGCGAGCGGGCGCGGCTTCGAGTACGGTGAGGCGCTCGCGGTGCTCGACCCCGGCCACCTGCACGTGAACCTCGGCGCCGACGAGATGTTCCGATGAACCCGATCTACCGCAGCGCGATCAATCGCGACGTCGAGCCCGCGCGACCGGGCGAGTTCGGCACGCTGCGGATCGGCGCCATCGACGTCTGGCCGCCGGTCGTGCTCGCGCCGATGGCGGGTGTCACCAACGCGCCGTTCCGGACGCTTTGCCGGCGCTTCGGCGCGGGTCTGTTCGTCTCGGAGATGATCACCGCGCGGGCGCTCGTCGAGGGGAACGAGAAGACGCTGCGCCTGGCCGGCTTCAGCCCCGAGGAGAAGCCCCGCTCGCTGCAGCTCTACGGCGTCGATCCTCGCTGGGTCGGCGAGGCCGTGGCCTGGCTGGTCGGCGAGGGGCACGTGGACCACCTGGACATGAACTTCGGCTGCCCGGTGCGAAAGGTGACACGGCGCGGTGGCGGCGCGGCGCTGCCGCTCAAGCCCCGCCTGCTGCGCAACATCGTGCGCGCGGCGGTCGGCCGCGCGCAGGGCGTACCGGTGACGCTGAAGTTCCGCATCGGCACCGACGACGCGCACACCACCTTCCGGGACACCGGGCGCATCGCCGAGGACGAGGGCTGCGCGGCGGTCGCGCTGCACGCGCGCACGGCCGAGCAGCATTACGACGGCCAGGCGCGCTGGGAGGCGATCGGCGAGCTGAAGGCGCTGGTGCGCGGAATTCCGGTGCTCGGAAACGGCGACATCTGGGAGGCGGAGGACGCGCTGCGCATGATGCGCAGGACCGGCTGCGACGGTGTCGTGGTCGGCCGCGGCTGCCTGGGCCGTCCCTGGCTGTTCCGGGACCTGGCCGACGTCTTCGCGGGCCGCGAGCCACAGGATCCGCCGCGCTTCGGCGCGGTCGCCGACACCATGCTGGAGCACGCGCGGCTGCTCGCGGGCTGGTTCGGCGAGTCCTACGGAGTGCGCGGCTTTCGCAAGCAGGCGACCTGGTACACGAAGGGCTTCCGCGACAGCAAGACGCTGCGCGTGCGGCTCTGCGAGGTGGCTGGCCTCGCGGAGCTGGAGCAGATCCTGGCGGGAATCGATCGCGACGAGCCGTTCTCGCCGCTCGCGATGCGCGTTCCGCGCGGCAAGAGCGGGGGCACGCGGCCCGTGTCGCTCCCGGACGGCTACCTGGAGAGCCTGGACGACGACACGCCTCCGGGCGCCGACGCGGAGGACCCCGCCTCGGGCGGATAGGCTTGCGCGAGAGCTGCCGCTGCCCTGCGCGTCTGACCCCAGCTGACCGCCCCTGGGTCAAGCTTCGCCGCACGCGCGCCGAATCGAGCGCGTGATGCAGGCACCCCTCGGCCTACCATCTGGATCGGTGATCGCGGAGCGCTACGAGATCGGAGACGAGCTCGGACGCGGCGAGCGGTCGATCGTCTACGCTGCCCGGGATCGATCGACCGGTGCGGAGATCGCGCTCAAGCTCGTGATGCTCGCTCCCGCGACCGCGCACTTCGCCCGAGAGCGGCTGCGCCGCGAGGCCGAGCTCGTGCGCGCGCTCGCACACCCCGGAATCGTGCGGCCGATCGAGATCCTGGAACACGGAACCTGGAGCCTGATCGCGATGGAGCGGGTCACCGGCCGGTCGCTCGCGAGCGCGGTGGCGGAGGACGGGCCGTTCCACCCCGAGGCCGTCGCGCGCATCGGCACCGAGCTCGCCGCGGCGCTCTCGGCCGTGCACCGCTGCGGTGTGGTCCACCGGGACGTGAAGCCCCAGAACGTCCTGCTCGACGAAGGCGGCCGCGCTCGCCTCTCCGATTTCGGCAGCGTGCACCTGGAGAGCCAGGCGCTGCTCCTGCAGCCCGAAGATCCCCTGCAGGCGGTCGGCTTCCTCTCGCCCGAGCTGGTCGAGGGGCAGATCGCCGACCCGCGCAGCGACGTGTACGCGCTGGGCATGACGCTCTTCTTCGCACTGGTCGGCTACGTGCCGAAGGGCGCGGATCCGAAGCTTCCGCCCGATCCACTTCCCAACGGGCACCACCCGCGCGAGAAGCGCCCGGATCTGCCCGAGTGGATCGACGAGATCATCGCGCGGGCGACGCGCGCGGAGGCGAGCCACCGACTCGAGACCGCGTCGCGCTTCGCGCGGGCGCTCGCGGAGCGCTCGCTCGAGAGCCGATCCGACGAGTCGCACTCCGGCCAGGCGCTGCGGGTCTGCGTGCTCTGCCGGCGGCCCGGAACGCTGGGGCGCGCGGTCTGTCCGCACTGCGAGGACGTGGACGGCGGCGAGGCCAACACGCTGCTTCTGGTCGTTCCCGCGCACGGTCGCGAGGGCCGCGCCAACCAGCTGCGGCTGCTCTCGGAGCTGACCAGCATTCCCCCCGAGGTCCACGCGCTGCGCAGCGCGGCGCGCGCGCAGCGCGCGCTCGTGCGCGTGTCGGCTTCGCACGCGGAGGTGCTCGCGCGGCGCCTGCGCAGCCGTGGAATCGAAGCGCGGGCTCTGCCGCTCGAGCGCGCCTGGGCAGCCCTGCCCCACTGGAGCCTCTGGCTGGCGGTCGCGACGCTGGGCGCGGGCGCGGCCGCGGCCGCGGCCGGATTCCTGCCGCTGCTCGGCGCCAGCCTGATCCCGGCGTCGGTGGCGATCTACTCCGGCTGGACCTGGATCCAGCGCGAGACACTGATCGGTGACGGCACGGACGTGCCTCCGCCGGGCGCGCTGGTTCGCGCGGTCTCGGAGGCGATGCCGATGCTCCAGGCCGGCCAGGCCCGCAAGCTGCTGGTCGAGATCCTTCGCCTCGGCCGCGATCTCTGGCTGCGACTCTGCGCCGGCGAGGCCTCCGACGGCGCGCGTTCCGAGCTCGTCGCCGCGCTGCTCTGCGCCTGCGACGCCGCGACCGAGCTCGCGCGCGAGGACGGCATGCTCGACGCGCTCGAGCTCCACGGCGAGCACCGCAACGAGCCGCCGCCCGGGCTGATCGAGAGCCGGTCGCTCTACCAGAGCGCGCGCAGCCGGCTCGTGCAGGCCGTGCTCGAGTTCGCCGCCTCGCTCTCGCGCCTGCGCGCGCAGGATCTGCTCGAGCCCGAGGACGAGCGCCGCGCGATCCACGCGATCTGCTTCGAGCTGCGCGAGGAGCTCGAGGGCGTGACCAAGCTGGCCGAGGAAGCGAGCCAGCTCTTTCCGGGGCGTCCCCGCCGGACGGAGCCGCGCTAGAAGAAGGCAAGGCGCCGGCCCTCTCGCGAGAGCCGGCGCGCTACGCCCAACCTCGAAATGCTCAGGCGTTCGACGTCGCCTGGGTCTGAAGCTGCGGGCCGTTCGGACCCTCGACGATCGTCACGCCCGGAAGATCGTTCGCCGGAATGCGCCACTGCTTGCCGATCCGCACCGCGCCGATCTGGCCCGACTCGATCAGCCGGTAGACCGTTCGCGCCGAGATGCGCAGGAAGTTGGCCGCCTCGCGAACCGTGATCAGATTCTCCGCCATTCCCATGATCCCCCCACTTTCCGGCCCCTTCGGGCCATTTCAGGCTTTGCGGGTCGTTTCGCCAGCACCACCGTCCAGTCCCGGCCAGCCCCGCCCCAGATGACTTCGTTTCGACACGGCCGCCAACTCCTTTAGGGAAATTTTTGCGCCCCCGGGTCGCAGCTGGCATCTACAGGCGCCGTGAATCGCGAATACTTCACCCGCTACTGCGGGCGCGCCCCGTACGAGCAGATCTGGCTCGAGCACAGCGGGGCGGAAAACTGCGTCGCCACGTTGCGCCGCATGCGCGCACCGATCGGCTCGGCGCTCGTGCTCGGCGCGGCCACGGGACAGATCCTCGCGCACCTCGAAAGGGCGCTCGGCGTTCGCCCGCACGGCTGCGAGATCAGCGCGTGGGCCCACGCTCGGATCCCGCCTCGCCACCGCCGCAGCATCGAGCGCGCCGACCTGCGGCACTACCTGCCTCGCCTCGAGCGCGCGGGACGGCGTTTCGACCTGATCTTCTCGAACGCGCTGGTCTACCTGGCGGCGCGAGATGTGCCGACCGTGCTCGCGGCCGCCAGCCGCGTCGGCGAGCTGTTCCACTTCTACAGCAGCACGAGCGAGGACCACGAGCCCGAAGACCCGCAGCGCGTGACGCTGCGGCCGCGAAGCTGGTGGCGCGCAAGGTTCGTCGCGGCCGGCTGGGCGCCCACGCGAAGCCGCTACCTGTGGCGAAGCAGGCGGGTCGGATGACGCCGACCGCGCGAGGACGATGGCTGCGCGGGCTCGCGCTCGCAGCGCTCGCCATCACCACGGTGGCGCTGGCTCGGAGCACCGGGCTCGGCGAGGCGGTGACGTCGAGCGTGCAGGCCTTCCTGCGCTGGGTGCCGACGCTCGGCCCCTGGGGGCCGGTCGCGTTCATTGCAGGCTACGCGCTCGCGGTGGTCGCGTTCGTACCGGGCTCGGTGCTCACGCTCGCGGCCGGCGGCATCTTCGGCCTGGCGGCCGGGACGATCTACGTCTTCGCCGCCGCGAGCCTCGGCGCGTGCGGGGCCTTCGCGCTGGCGCGGACCGTCGCGCGGGGCGCGATCGAGCGCCGGCTCGAGGGAAACGCGCGCTTCGCGGCGATCGATCGCGCCATCGCGGCCGAGGGCCGGAAGATCGCCTTCCTGCTGCGGCTCTCTCCGGCGTTTCCGTTCAGCCTGCTGAACTACGCGCTCGGCCTGACCAAGCTTCGCTTCCGCGACTACGCACTCGCGTGTCTGGGCATGCTCCCCGGAACCCTGCTGTACGTCTACCTCGGCTCGCTTGCGGGGGACGCGGCCGGCCGGAGCCAGAGCGCGCCGACGGCGCTGGAGTGGATCTTCAAGGCGGCAGGCCTGGTCGTCACGCTGATCGCGACCGCGGTCATCACGCGCACCGCGCGGCGCGCGCTCCGCGAGGCCACGGGCGAGCCGCCACAGTCCTGAGGAAGGCGGCGCCACATGACGGGGAAGAAAGCCTTCTCGTTCTGCGCGACACTTGCACATCCGCGCGCCCGCGGCGTCGGGCCGGGTCTCTCGCGACGGGCGCGCCGCTTGCAAATCCCACTCGTCCGTCCTTCTGCGGAGATGACATGACCGGTCCCACCCCCCGCCAGCAAGCTGGCTACCTGAGGCGCCTTCTGCGCCGCGGAGAGGTCGTCGTCCGCGACGTCCGTAGCGGCCGCGCGCTCCCCGTGATCGTCGAGCTCCAGGGCGACGTGATCTCGCTCCTGCCGATCGCAGAGGCCGCGGATTCCGCAGGATCCGCGCCCCAGGAGGCCCTGCGCTGGGCCGGGGTCATGTCCCGGCTCCGGCGGGCTCTTCCGCTCGAGGACGCCGAGGATCTGGTGGATGCGGTCGAGGCCGAGGCCGGCCGGAAGTCGCTCGAGAACGCGGGCTCCTAGACCGGGCCCGACTCAGCTCTCGCGCGCGACCGTCCGCGTGAGCCAGTCGATCAGGAGCGCGTTCAGCTCCTCGGGCTTCTCCTGTTGCGTCCAGTGACCGCAGTCGCGGATCAGCCGCTTCTCGAGCCGCGGGACGTACGTCTCCATTCCGTCCGCGAGGGTCGGAGGAAGCGCGAAGTCGTCCTCGGCGCAGATCATCAAGCCGGGCGCCTCGATCTTCGCGGGAAGCCGCTCGGAGTCGCGCCAGTTCCGGTCGATGTTCCGGTACCAGTTGATTCCGCCCGTGAAGCCCGTCCGCTCGTAGGCGCGCACGAAGACCGCGCGCTCCTCGGCGGAGAGCAGCGGCTCGCCGAGCGCGTCTCCGCTCTCGACCGCCGTGGCCAGATTCTGGATTCCGCGGCTGGTATCGAGATCGCTCGCCTTGATCCCCTTGCGCATGATCCGGTCGAAGACGCGCCCCACGTCGGCGGCGAGCCTTCGATCGGCGTCGCCCGGGATCTGGAAGTGCACGATGTAGTGCTCGGGGCCCATCGTCGCGCGCAGCAGCTCGACCGGCGGCAGCGGCGAGCGCGGCATGAACGGCGTGTTCACGCCGATGATCCCCGCGACGCGCGACGGGTGCCGCTGGCCCATCGCCCAGACCACGGCTCCGCCCCAGTCGTGGCCGCAGAAGACCGCCTTCGCGATCCCCGCCTCGTCGAGCAGGCCCACCAGATCGGCCGTTAGCTGGGCCATGTCGTAGGCCTCGACCGCTTCGGGCCGGTCCGTCCCACCGTAGCCGCGCTGGTCGGGCGCGATCACCCGGAAGCCCGCGGCCGCGAGCGCGGGAAGCTGGTGCCGCCACGAGTACGCAAGCTCCGGGAAGCCGTGCGACAACACCACCGCCGGCCCCCGCCCCGCCTCGTACACCGCCATGCGTATGCCGTTGGAGCAAACCATCCGAGGCTCTGGAAATCCGCCTCCACTCATACCTTCTCCTTGCTCTCTCTCCTCTCCGCTCCGCGCGCGGCGGCGGGACCGCGCTCGACGAGGAGGGTCGAAGGGCCGCCGGAGGGGACCCCCGAGGAGAGCGCGGTCCCGCCGCCGCGCGCTCCGATCCGAGGGTTTTGTCCCGATCCGATCAAGGCTCGAGAATCACCTTGCACTGCGAAGTCGGCTTCTTCAGCGCCTCGAACGCGCTCGGGAAGGCCGCCAGATCGACCACGTCGGTGACCATCTCGCGCCCGGGAATCCGCCCGCGATCGAGCATCTCGATCGTGAGCTCGAAATCCTGGAGCCGGTAGGCGACCACGAAGCGCAGCTCGATCTCCTTCACGACCGCCATCACCGGGAAGATCGTGTCCGGCTGCATGCAGACACCGACGACCACCACCCGGCCGCGCGGCCGCACCATGCCCAGGCACTGCTGCAGGAGCCCGGGCGCGCCGACGCACTCGAAGATCACGTCGGGCGGACCGCCCGTTTCGCGCTCGAAGACCGCGACCGGGTCGTCCTTGGAGGCGTCGGCCACCGCGGTGGCGCCGAACTTCTCGGCGAGCGCGAGCCGGCCGGGTGCGCGTTCGCTCACCACCACGCTGCGCGCGCCGAAGAATCGCGCCCAGGCCGTGACCGAAAGGCCGATCGGCCCCGCCCCGATCACCATGACCCGGTCGCCCGGCTCGAGCCTCGCCGTGTTCACCGCGTGCAGCCCGACCGAGAGCGGCTCGACCAGGGCGCCCTCGCGGTAGCTCACTCCGTCGGGAAGGCGCAGTGACTCGGCCGCACCGGCAATCGCGTACTCCGCGTACGCTCCCGGCAGCTGACCCAGCCCCGTGCCGCGAAGCGTCGGGCAGCGCGTCACGTCGCCCGTGAGGCAGGCGCGGCATTTTCCGCAGCCGATCGCGGGAAGCGCGCAAATCCGATCACCGGGCTTCCAGAGCGCCTTCGCGTCGGCGGCGACCTCGACCACCTCGCCGGCGAATTCGTGTCCCATCACGGTTCCCGGCGGCAGGCCCGGAGGGAGATCCGCGATGTGGAGATCGGAGCCGCAGATCCCACAGCTCTTCACGCGCAGAACGAGCTCGCCCGGACCGGGCTTGGGATCCGGGCGCTCCTCGACTGTCAGCGGCTGACCCAGACCCTGGAATGTCGCGGCTCTCATCGCGTCTTCCTCCGCCTGGCGATTCTGAACCGACGGGGAACCCGAGTCCAGTTTGACACCCTGCCGCAGGCCGCGTAACTCGTCGCCATGACTCGACCGTCGCTGCGCGCGCGGAGCATCGCTCCCTTCCTCGCGATGGAGGTGATGGAGCGCGCGTTCGAGCTGGAGCGCGCGGGCGCGGATCTGATCCACCTCGAGATCGGCGAGCCCGAGTTCCCCGCGCCCGAGGCCGCGGTCGAGGCCGCGCGGCGCGCGCTCGCGAGCGAGCCCTCGCGCTACACCGACAGCCGCGGCACGCTCGAGCTGCGCGAGGCGATCGCTCGCAGTCACCAGCGCAGGAGCGGCGTCCGGCTCGACGCCGAGCGCGTCCTCGTCACCGCCGGCACCTCTCCCGCGCTCCTGCTCGTCTTCACCTACCTGCTCGACCCGGGAGACGAGGTCGTGCTCGGCACGCCGCACTACGCCTGCTACCCGAACCTGATCCGCGCCGCGGGCGGAGTGCCGGTCTTCGTCCCGACGCGCGCCGACCAGGGCTACCCGCTTCGCGCCGACGACGTCCGCAAGGCGATCACGCCGCGCACGCGCGCGATCGTGGTCGCGTCGCCCGCGAATCCCACCGGCGCGATCCAGGCACGCGCCGACCTCGAGGCCCTGCACGCGCTCGGCCTGCCGCTGGTCTCGGACGAGATCTACGACGGGCTGGTCTACGACGGCGCTCGCGTCACATCCGCGCTCGAGCTCGGCGACGACGTGTTCGTGCTCGATGGATTCTCCAAGCGCTACGCGATGACCGGCTTCCGGCTCGGCTACGCGATCGCGCCTTCCGGCGCGATGCGCGCGCTGCAGAGCCTGGCGCAGAATCTCTTCATCTCGGTCTCGAGCTTCGCGCAGCGCGCCGGAGTCGCGGCGCTCGAGCACGGCGAGGCGACGACTGCGGCGATGCGCGAGAGCTACGGAGCGCGGCGCGCTCTGCTGATCGACGGGCTCTCGCGCCTGGGCCTCGAGGTCCCGGTGATTCCGCGCGGCGCATTCTACGTCTTTGCAGACGCGCGCCGCTTCGCGAGTGACTCGACTGCGCTGGCCTCGAGAATCCTGGAGCAGGCCCACGTCGCGGTCACGCCCGGAGTCGACTTCGGCCAGGCGGGCGAGGGATTCCTGCGCTTCTCCTGCACCGCGCCGGAAGCCCGGCTCCGCGAGGCGCTGGAGCGGATCGGCCGCGTCCTCCGCTGAGGCTCAGGCGGGCACGAGCTCGACCGGAATCCGCGTGAAGCTGCGGAACACGATGCTGCGGTGCAGCGGCAGCGGCTCGGCGGTCGCGAGCTCGAAGCTCCGGGTGCGCTCGAGCAGCGCGCGCAGCGCGATCTGCGCCTCGAGCCTCGCGAGGTTCGAGCCCAGGCAGTAGTGGGTGCCGAAGCCGAACGCGAGATGGCGGTTCTCCTTCCGGCCGACGTCGAAGCGATCGGGATCGCGGAAGACCGAGGCGTCGCGATTCGCGGAGCCGAGCCAGCAGAGCGCGATCTCGCCCTCGCGAAGCTTCTCGCCGCAGAGCTCGGTGTCGGCGGTGGCGCGGCGCGGATCCATCTGCACCGGCGACGAGAAGCGCAGCACCTCCTCGATTGCGGAGGGGACGAGCGACGGATCGCGGCGCAGTCGCTCGAGCTCCGCGGGGTGATCGAGAAGCGTGAGCGCGGCGTTGCCGATCAGCGTCGTCGTGGTCTCGTTCCCGGCGACGAGCAGCAGGATCAGCATCTGCAGCAGCTCGTCGAAATCCAGCTTCGAGCCCTCGAGCTCGGCCTGCGCGAGCCCCGTGAGCAGGTCCTCGCGCGGCGACCTGCGCCGCTCCTCGACGAGCTTCGAGAAGTACTCGCCGAGCTCCGCGACGATCCTGCGGTTGCGCTCGAGCGTGGCGCGGTCGGGGGGCGCGAGCAGGCCGGAGCCCAGGTTCTCGACCAGCTTGTCGGACCAGTCCTTGAAGCGCGCGTTGTCCTCGGTCGGAACGCCGATGATCTCGGCGATGATCGTGACCGGAAGCGGATAAGTCAGCGCCTGGACCAGGTCGACCTCTCGCCTCTCGAGCGCCGCGTCGAGGAGCTGATTTGCGATCTCGATCATTCGCGGCTCGAGACGCCGGATGATCTTCGGCGTGAAGGCCTGGTTCACCAGCCCGCGCAGCCGGTCGTGCTCGGGCGGATCGGTGCCCAGCATGCTCGGCGTGCGCTCCTCGAGCTCGGGAAAGTCCGGCGGCGCCGGAAACCGGTTCGACCAGGCGCGCCAGTCGCGGAGCACGTCGACGGTGTCTGCGTAGCCGAAGACGGACACGACCGGCAGCCCGGGATGGCGGTGCACGCGGAGCTCGCGGCCGCGCGCGTAGAACGGGAACGGGTCGCGTCGGGTCGGATCCTCGAACGGATTGAAGGCGAACGGTGTCGGCATCTCGGCATTCTACCCCGCTAGCGCGGCTCCGCCCGCGCGACGTGCCCCATCGCGTTCAGCTGCTCCAGGATCTCGCGCAGGTGCTCCGCGCCGCGCGTCTCGAGCACGAACTCGACCTCGGCCTCGCCCGCGGGCCCGCGCGCGAAGGCGCGCTCGTGCAGGACCTCGACCACGTTGGCACCGGCATTCGCGATCGCGGTCGTGACCGCGGCGAGCGCCCCGGGCACGTCGCGAATCCGGACCACGACGCGCGCGAGCCGCTCGGTGCGCGCGAGCCCGCGCTCGATCACGTGCGCGAGCACGAGCATGTCGATGTTCCCGCCCGAGATCACGATCCCGACGCGGCGCTTCGCGAAGATCGCGCGGTGCGCGAGCACGGCGGCGAGCGCCGCGGCACCCGCGCCCTCCGCGACGGTCTTTTCGACTTCGAGCAGGAGCAGGATCGCGGCCTCGATCTGCTCCTCGTCCACCAGCAGGATGTCGCGCACGTGCTCGCGCACGATCGGAAGCGCGAGCGCGCCGGGCACCTTCACGGCGATCCCGCCCGCGATGGTCGAGTCGCCACAGACGATCGGCTCGCCCGCGAGCGCCTGCTTCAGCGACGGAAAGCGCGCCGACTCCACCCCGAAGATCTCGAGCTCCGGCCGCAGCGCGTGCGCGGCGACGGCCATTCCCGAGATCAGCCCTCCCCCGCCGACCGGCACGACCATCGCGTCCAGGTTCGGGACCGCGCCCAGCATCTCGAGCGCGACGGTGCCCTGCCCCGCGATCACGCGCGCGTCGTCGTAGGGGTGCACGAAGACCAGCCCGCGCTCGCGCTCGATCGCGTGCGCTCTCTTGCTCGCGTCCTCGAGCGTGTCGCCCTCGAGCACCACTTCGGCTCCGAACGCGCGGGCGTGCTCGACCTTGATCGTCGGGGTGAAGCGCGGCATCACGACCACGGCTCGGATGCCGAGCCGCTGCGCGTGGTAGGCGACGCCCTGCGCGTGGTTTCCGGCCGACATCGCGATCACGCCGGCCTCGCGCTCGCCGGGCGAGAGCGAGCGCAGCTTCGCCAGCGCCCCGCGGTCCTTGAACGAGGCCGTGAACTGCAGGTTCTCGAACTTCAGATACAGCTCGCAGCCGGCGATCTGCGAGAGCGTGCGCGAGAGCAGGCAGGGCGTGCGCTCGACCGCGCCGTGGATCGCGGCCGCGGCCGCGCGAACCTCTCCGATCCCGATCTCGCTCATTGCCGCCGAGTGTATACTGCCGCGAGCCCGCACCCAGGAGACGCCGAATGAAGCTCGCCACCTTCAGCCAGGCCGGATCGACGCGAATCGGGGTCGTGCGCGGGGACGAGATCGTCGACCTCTCCTCCGCCGCGCCCGAGCTGCCGCGCGACCTGATCGGCTTTCTCGCCGGCGGACCCGGCGCGCGGCAACGCGCCGGCGAGGTCGCGAGCGCCGGCACCGCCCGGATCCCGCTCGCCGACGTCAAGCTCGAGTCCCCGATCCTGCGCCCGCCCAAGCTTCTGGCCGTCGGCCTGAACTACGCCGACCACGTGGCCGAGAGCGGCGCGCAGACGCCGAAGCTCCCGACCATCTTCAACAAGCAGTCCACCTGCGTGACCGGCCCGTACGACCCGGTCCACATGCCGCGTGTCTCGTCGGCGCTGGACTACGAGGGCGAGCTAGCGTTCGTGATCGGAAAGCGCTGCCGCCACGTTCCGCGCTCGCGCGCGCCCGAGGTGATCGCGGGCTACCTGATCTGCGACGACGTCTCGGTGCGCGACTGGCAGCTTCGCATCCCGACCTGGACGATGGGCAAGTCCTTCGACACGCACGGACCGCTCGGCCCCTGGCTCACCACGTCCGACGAGGTGGGCGACCCGCACGCGCTCTCGATCCGCACGCTCGTGAACGGAGAGGTACGGCAGAGCTCGAACACCAAAA
>VGRW01000003.1 GCA_016875225.1 Deltaproteobacteria bacterium | reverse complement strand
GTCGGCGCGGACACGCAGAGCTTCAAGGCCGCGCTGCGCTACATCCTGCGCCAGGACCCGGACGTCGTGCTGGTCGGCGAGATGCGCGATCTCGAGACCATCGAGGCGGCGCTCACCTTCTCGGAGACCGGTCACCTGTGCCTGGCCACGCTGCACACCAATTCCTGCGTGCAGACGATCAACCGCGTGATCGACGTGTTTCCCGCGCACCAACAGGCGCAGATCCGCACCCAGCTCTCGTTCGTGCTCGAGGGCGTGATCAGCCAGACGCTGATCCCGCGCGCGAACGGTGGCGGGCGCGTGATGGGCCTGGAAGTGATGATTCCGAATCCGGCGATCCGCAACCTGATCCGCGAGGACAAGATCCACCAGATCTACTCGCAGATGCAGATCGGGCAGGACAAGTTCGGCATGCAGACGCTGAACCAGTGTCTCGCCGATCTGTACGGGCGGCGCCTGATCTCGCACGAGGACGCGATCAGCCGCAGCTCCGATCCGGACGAGCTGCAGAACATCATCTCGAGCGGAAACGCAGGTCTCCGCGCGAGGCAGAGGGCGAGCTAGCCGCGCAAGCGGGAGGGCATATGCCGACGTTCAACTGGGCGGGCAAGACGCGGGACGGTCTCGCGAAGAAGGGCGTGATCGTCGCGAACGACGTCGACGGGGCGATGGCCACGTTGCGGGCGCAGGCGATCACGCCGACGACGGTGAAGCCGAAGGCCAAGGATCTCTCCGAGATCGTCCCGGCGCTGCAGAAGAAGCCGACGACCAAGGACCTGGTCATGTTCACCCGGCAGTTGGCGACGATGATCGACGCCGGTCTGCGGCTCGTGCAGTGCCTCGACATCCTGGGAACGCAGCAGGAGAACGCGGCCTTCAAAAAGATCATCCTGCAGATCAAGTCCGACGTGGAGAGCGGAGCGACGTTCTCCGACGCGCTCGGCAAGCACGTGAAGGTGTTCGACCGCCTGTACGTGAACCTGGTCGCGGCCGGCGAGGTCGGCGGCATCCTCGACACGATCCTGAACCGGCTCGCGGCGTATCTGGAGAAGAACGAGGCGCTGCGCCGCAAGGTGAAGGGCGCGATGGTCTACCCGGCCTCGGTCACCGTGATCGCGGCGCTGGTCGTGGTTCTGATGCTGGTCAAGGTCATCCCGGTCTTCGAGAAGATGTTCGCCGACTTCGGCGGCGCGCTTCCCGCTCCGACGCAGATGGTGATCAACCTGTCGCACTTCATGCAGAGCTGGATCCTGTACATGATCGCCGGCGTGGTCGTGGTCGCGTACGTCTTCAAGCGCGTCTACGCGACGCCTGGAGGCCGCGCGTTCTTCGACGGCGTGTTCCTGAAGACGCCGATCTTCGGAAGCCTGCTGCAGAAGGTGGCCGTGGCGCGCTTCTCGCGCACGCTCTCGACCATGCTCTCTTCGGGCGTGCCGATCCTGGACGCGCTCGAGATCGTGGCGCGGACCGCGGGCAACGTGGTCGTCGAGCGGGAGATCCTGCGCACGAAGGGATCGATCGCCGAGGGCAAGACGATCGCCGAGCCTCTGCAGGGCTCGAAGGTCTTCCCGGGCATGGTCGTGCAGATGATCGCGGTCGGAGAGCAGACCGGCGCCATGGACGCGATGCTGGGAAAGATCGCCGACTTCTACGACGACGAGGTCGACACCGCGGTCGATGCGCTGACGTCCCTGCTCGAGCCGCTGCTGATGGTCGGGCTGGGCGGCTCGATCGGTTCGCTGCTGGTCGCGATGTATCTGCCGATCTTCAAGATCGCCGAAGTCGTCAACTAGCGCGGATGCCGGAGACGTCGCGACGCACGGCGCTCCCGGCGAGCGCCTTCGCGACGAGGCTCGCCGCGCTGGCGGCGATCTTCACGCTCTGCGTTCTGACGCAGGTGCGCGGCGCGGACGCCTACTCGGAGCGCGAACTGCAGGCGCTCTACGCTCTGGTGCTGGCGGGATTCCTGCTGGCGCTGGCCTACGGTGCGCTGACCGCCTGGAGCCGGTCGCCGCGCGTGCACCTGTTCGAGCTCGCTGGCGACGCCGCGCTGATCTCCGGCTTCGTGTACTGCTCGGGCGGCGCGCAGTCGATCTTCGGCTTCCTGTTCCTGATCTGGATCGTCTACGCGGCACTCACGCTCGGCTCGCGCGGCGCGCTGCTGGCGTGCGTGAGCGCCATCGTCGCGCACACGGTCGTGGTCTGGGGTCCGGCGTCCGGTTGGTTCCCGAGCTTCGAAGGCGAGGCCGGGCTGGATTCGCAGGGCGCGATCACCTCGGTGCTGGGCCACGCGCTCGCGTTCCTCGCGGTCGCGATCCTCGCGCGTCGGCTGGCCGTCGAGGTCCAGGCCGGGCGCCGCGAGCTCCACGAACTCGGAGAGATCCACCGCCGCATCGTCGACAACGTCTCGTCCGGACTGCTCACGGTGAGTCGCGACGGCCGGATCAGCTCGTTCAACCGCGAAGCCGAGCGCATCACGGGATGGGCCGATTCGCAGGCGATCGGGCGGACTCTGGCCGAGCTCTTTCCTGCGCTCGGGCCGATCGCCGCGCCGAGCCAGCAGGAGCGGATGCAGGTCCGGTTCGACCGGCGCGACGGCCGCAGGCTCCATCTGGGAATGTCGCTCTCGGAGCTTCGCGACCCGGGCGGCGAGAGCGACGGCGCGATCGCGATCTTCCAGGACCTGACGCGCGTGGTCGAGATGGAGGAGGAGCTGCGGCGCAGCGAGCGGCTGGGCGCGATCGGACAGCTCGCGGCGGGCCTGGCGCACGAGATCCGGAATCCGCTCGCGTCGCTTTCTGGAGCGATCGAGCTTCTGACCGCGGACCTGCCCAGCGGGGACGCGAGCTCGCAGACGCTCTCGCAGATCGTCCGGCGCGAGACCGCGCGGCTGAACCGGCTGGTCACGGACTTCCTGACCTACGCGCGCCCGGGCCCCGGACGCTTCGAGCCGGTCGAGCTCGTGGCTCTGTTCGAGGAGCTTGGTGCGTTGCTCGCTCGCGACGCCGCCTGCGGCATCGAGCTCGCGACGTCGATCGAGCCGGGGCTCCGCGCGCTCGGAAACTCGGATCAGCTGCGGCAGGTGTTCTGGAACCTGGTGCGGAACGCGGCCGAGAGCGAGCCGGTGGACGGCGTGGTCCGGGTGCGCGCGCGCAAGTGCGCGAGTGACTCCGAGCTCGAGATCTGCGTCGAGGATCGCGGCTGCGGCTTCGCGCCCGAGGCGCTCGACCGACTCTTCGAGCCGTTCTTCACGACCAAGCCCAAGGGCACGGGGCTGGGCCTTGCGACGGTGCAGCGCGTCGTCGAGGCGCACGGCGGGCGCATCGCGGGGGCAAGCGAGCGCGACAAGGGCACGACCGTGCGCGTGTTCCTGCCCCGCGCCTGATCTCAAGCGCGCGACGAGCGGTTCCGATCCGGCTTCGAGGAGTGGGTGTGTGGCGCGGATCCTGGTAGTGGACGACGAGACGAGCATGCAGGAGTTCCTGGGGATCCTGCTGCAGCGCGACGGTCACGAGACGACCACGTGCGGATCGGCGGACCAGGCGCTGGTCGCGCTGGAAAGCGACGACTGGGATCTCGTGATCAGCGACGTCCGCATGCCCGGCATGTCGGGCCTCGAGCTTCTCGACCGGGTGCGCGAGCTCTCCCCCGAGACGACCGTCATCCTGATCACCGCGCACGGCACCACCGAGTCCGCGGTCGAGGCGATGAAGCACGGGGCCTACGACTACCTGACCAAGCCTTGCTCGGTGGACGAGATCCGGCTGGTGGTCGACAAGGCGCTCGAGAAGCGCGAGCTCGCGCACGAGAACCAGCGCCTGCGGCTGCAGCTCCGCGATCAGAGCGCGATCCCGACGATCGTCGGAAAGACGGCGCGAATGCAGGAGATCTTCGGGCTGGTGCGCCAGATCGCGCCGACCCGCGCGAACATCCTGATCACCGGAGAGAGCGGCACCGGCAAGGAGCTGATCGCGCGCGCGATCCACAACCTGTCGGAGCGGCGCGACGCCGCCTTCGTCGCGGTGAACTGTGGCGCGATTCCCGAGAACCTGCTCGAGAGCGAGCTATTCGGCCACGTGAAGGGGTCGTTCACCGGCGCCTCCGCGAACAAGCCGGGGCTCTTCGAGGTCGCAAACGGCGGCACGATCTTCCTCGACGAGATCGGCGACATGGACCTCTCGCTCCAGGTGAAGGTGCTGCGCGCGATCCAGCAGCGCGCCTTCCAGCGAGTCGGCGGCACGAGCGAGGTGCACGTGGACGTGCGCATCGTCTGCTCGACGAATCGGCGCCTCGAGCAGGAGGTCCGCGAGGGGCGCTTTCGCGAGGATCTCTTCTACCGCCTGAACGTGATCGAGATCTCGCTGCCGCCGCTCCGCGAGCGCATCGAGGACCTGCCGCAGCTGATCCACCACTTCATGGAGAAGTTCTCAGCCGAGCTCGGCAAGGACGTACGCGAGCTCGAGCCGGAGGTCCTGCCCGCGCTCGAGGCCTACGCGTTTCCCGGAAACGTGCGCGAGCTCGAGAACATCGTCGAGCGCGCGGTGACTCTTGCGAGAACCTCGCGAATCACGCTCGAGTGTCTGCCCGAGAGCGTACGGCGCCCGGTCGCCGCGCAGGGGCCCGACAAGCGCATTCCGGAGGCGGGCGTCTCGCTCGACGCGTTGCTGGCCGCCTACGAGACCTCTCTGATCCAGGAGGCGCTGCAGCGCTGCGGCGGCGTGAAGAAGCGCGCGGCGTCGCTGCTCGGCGTCACCTTCCGCTCGCTGCGCTACCGGCTCGAGAAGCTCCAGATGGAAGATCCCGAGCCGCAGTGACGCGGCCTTCGGTGACGTTCCTCGTCACCAGGGCCCTCGCAAAACGTCACCCGGTGACGGGCGACACTTTCCGGGATCGACGCGGCCCGGGTGCGGCGATGCCAGCGACTCCGCATCGATCGCCCGCGCAGCTGCGCGCGCTCGAGAGTGCAGGTCGGCCCGGGCACGGCCCTTGCTCCTGCCCCGGTCAGCCCGGCGTTCGGGCAGTGGAGCCCAGGAGCCGGGCTCCGATTTCGAGTTCGAGTACAAAGCCAAGGAGAAAGCATGCACTCTGTGATTCGCAACATGAAGAAGCGTGAGGGTTTCACGCTGATCGAGCTGATGATCGTCGTGGCGATCATCGGCATCCTGGCCGCGATCGCGATCCCGAACTTCATCAAGTTCCAGCTTCGCGCGAAGGCCGGCGAGAGCAAGGTGAACCTGGCGGGCATCCGCACGGCCGAGGAGTCGTACTTCGCCGATGCCGGCAGCTACCTGGACTTCCCGGAGACCCCGGCGGCCATGGGTGGCCAGCTGAAGGTCCCGTTCAACGCGGCCGGCTGCCCCGCGCCGCTGTCGGCGTTCACGGCGGGCGACCCGGGCTTCTGCTGGATCGGCTGGGAGCCCGAGGGTGACGTGTACTACACGTACCAGCTCGAGACCCAGATCGCCTCGGCGGTGGTGGCCTCGCCGGCTTCGTCGAACCAGTTCGTGGTCGGGGCGGTGGCCGACATCGACGGCGACACGAACCTGAACAGCTGGGGCCTGAACCAGCCCGACATCACCGGCCTCGCGCCGGCGCCGGGCAGCTTCACGACGGCCGCTTGCGGCACCCTGGGCCCGGTGGCGGTCGACGCGACCGGTGCGGTGGTCTCGGTGCTGGCGCAGGTCGCGCCTTGCGAAGAGATCGACATGGGCCGCAACACGTTCTAATTCGCCCTGCTTCGATCGGGCCCGGCGGGACGGCGTTCGCCCTCCCGCCGGGCCCCTTTTCATTTAAGACGCTCGCGGGCGGCTCCGATTGCATGCGTGATGGTCGCGCGACTCGCCCGCATTCCGCTCGAGCTCCTGCTCCTGCCCATCGCGATCCTCGCCGGCTACGCGGCCCACGATGCGAACCTGCGCCTCGAGAGCCGCTTCGGCCAGGTCGCGCCCGACGGCGAGGTCGGCGTGCTTCCCGACGGAAACGTCCTGCGCGTCGCCTCGCTCGGCTTCGAGCGCGCGGTCGCCGACCTGTTCTGGATCCGCACCGTCTATTACGTCGGCGACGAGAACGCCACGGCCGCCAACTGGCCCTCCGCGGAGCGCCTGGCGAATCTGGTCACGGACATCGATCCGCAGTTCGACTCGGCCTACGTGGTGATGGCCTCGGTGCTCGGCGGCCTGCGCAAGGATCCGGACGCGGCGATCCGCCTGCTCGAGAAGGGTGCGGCGATCAGCAGCTACTGGCGAATCCACTTCCTGCTCGGCTTCCAGTACTTCATGGAGAAGTCCGAGCACGCGCTCGGCGCGAAGCACCTGGAGCGC
This sequence comes from Deltaproteobacteria bacterium, assembly GCA_016875225.1. Taxonomy (NCBI): domain Bacteria; kingdom Pseudomonadati; phylum Myxococcota; class Myxococcia; species Deltaproteobacteria bacterium. Next base: position 108,234 of record VGRW01000003.1, on the reverse strand, counting down.
GCCTTCGCGCTCGGCGGCCCGCAGTACCTGCAGTTCCTGATCAGCCGGCTCTATTCGCACGCGGGCGATCCCTCGACCGCGATGCAGTTCATCGCCGCGCGGCTCGCGAACGAGGAGACTCCCGAGATCCGCGAGCAGCTCCAGAAGCGCTACCGGGACATCTGGATCAATCGCGACCTGGCACGAATCGATGCCGCGATCGAGCGCTTCCGCGCCGCGAATTCCCGCGAACCGGTCTCGATCGCGGAGCTGGTGGCGTCCGGAGTGCTCGACGCCGCTCCTCGGGATCCCGACGGTGGCAGCTACTCGCTGTCGGACGGCCGCGCGAAGACGGACCTCGACTACGAGGTCATGAAGCTGAACATGCCCAGGGAGGGAAGTTCGTCGTGATCCGAACCAGCGCACTGCGGAAGGTCTACCGCACCGGCTTCTGGATGCGCGCGGTCGAGGCCGTGCGCGGCATCGACCTCGAGGTGAAGGCGGGAGAGATCTTCGGCTTCATCGGGCCCAACGGCTCGGGAAAGACCACCACGATCAAGATCCTGACCGGGCTCATGCTGCCGAGCGCCGGACATGCGTGGCTGCACGGTCTGCCGGTGTCGGACCCGATGAGCCGCGCGCGGCTGGGCTTCCTGCCCGAGGGCACGTTCTTCCACGACTACCTGACCGGCCGCGAGTTCCTCGACTTCCACGGAGCGCTGCTCGGAATCCCGAAGGCGACGCGGCGCGAGCGGATTCCGAAGCTGCTCGCGCGCGTCGGCCTCGCCGGCGCGGAAGACCGCCAGATCCGCCGCTACTCGAAGGGAATGCGGCAGCGCGCGGGGCTCGCGCAGACGCTGATCAACGACCCCGATCTGGTGATCCTGGACGAGCCGATGTCGGGCCTCGATCCGATCGGCCGCAAGGACGTGCGCGACCTGATCCTGTCGCTTCGCGACGAGGGCAAGACCGTCTTCTTCTCGTCGCACATCCTCGAGGACGCCGAGGTGATCTGCGATCAGGTCGCGATCATCCTGAACGGCCGGATCGTGACCCAGGGCTACCTCGACCAGCTGCTCGGCCAGGAGATGGTCGGAGCCGAGCTCGTGGTCGAGGCGATCGGCGAGGAGCTGCACGCGGAGCTCGAAAGCTGTGCGCAGCGCGCGGTCGTGCAGGGAGGCCGCTTCCTGTTCGAGTTCGGCGACGAGTCCGCGGCGGAGAAGGCTCTCGACCGTGTGCGCGCCTGCGGCGGCCGCGTGCGCAGCCTGGTGCCCAAGCGGCGCAGCCTGGAGGATCTGCTGATGGAAGGCCTGCGCCAGGAGGCGTCGCGATGAGCTCGCTCTGGCGGATCTGGGTGCTGGCGTCGAACACCTACCGCGAGGCGGTGCGCGACAAGCTGCTCTACAACCTGCTGCTCTTCGCAGGCTTGATGATCGCGAGCTCCATCCTGCTCGCGCAGATCCAGATCGGAAAGGACGACCGGATCTACCGCGACGTCGGGCTCTCCTCGATCGCGTTCTTCGGCGTGCTGATCGCGATCTTCGTCGGCATCAACCTGGTACACAAGGAGCTCTCGACGAAGACCGTCTACACCATGCTCGCCAAGCCCGTGCGCCGCTGGGAGTTCCTGCTCGGCAAGTACGCAGGGCTCCTCACCCTGCTCGCGGTCGAGGTCGGGATCATGAGCGCGTGCTTTCTGTGCGTGCTGGTCTGGACCGGCGCGATCTTCGAGATGGGCCTGGTCTGGAGCATCGTGCTGATCTACTGCGAGCTGGCGCTGGTGACCGCGATCGCGATGTTCTTCTCGAGCTTCACCACGCCGTACCTATCGGGCATGTTCACGATCGCAGTCTGGATCATCGGGCACCTGCTCGCGGATCTGCGTGCCTTCGGCTCGAAGTCCGATCTGCCGGGCCTGAAGGAGCTGCTCGAGGCGCTCTACTGGACGCTGCCGAACCTGGACCGCCTGGACATCAAGGCGGACGCGAGCGCGGGGCGCCCGATCGAGCTCGCGCGCGTGGCGGGTGCGGCGCTCTACGCCTGGCTCTACTCGTTCGTGCTCATGTCGGGCGCGGTGCTGCTGTTCCAGCGGCGCGACTTCCGTTAGCCCGCGCTAACGTCCTGGCGATGGACGAGCTCGACGCTCCGTTCCCGCTGCTCGTGGCCGTCGCGTTCGCACTCGGCGCCTGCATCGGAAGCTTCCTGAACGTCGTGATCTGGCGGCTGCCGCGCGGCGAATCGCTGCTCTGGCCCGGCTCGCGCTGTCCGGGCTGTCGCACGGCGATCCCCGCGTTCGCCAACGTGCCGATCCTCTCGTACCTGTTCCTGCGCGGGCGCTGCCGCGCCTGCGGGGTCGCGATCTCGATCCGCTATCCGCTCGTCGAGGCGCTGACCGGCGCGCTCTTCGCCGCGCTGCTCGCCGCGCACGGGCCGTCGGGAAGGCTGTTGATCGAGTGGGCGATCGCGTCGGCGCTGATCGCGGTGATCTTCATCGACATCGATCACTACATCATCCCGAACTGGATCACGCTTCCCGGGCTCGCGGCGGGACTTCTGATCTCGATCGCGGCGCCCTCGCTCGGCGTCGGCTTCAAGGACGCGACGCTCGGGGTTCTGATCGCGGGCGGCGCGTTCTGGCTGATCGCCGAGGTCTACCCGCGCCTGCGGGGAAAGCAGGGGCTGGGCTTCGGCGACGTGAAGCTCGTCGCGATGCTCGCGAGTCTGCTGGGGACGTCTGCGGCGATCGGGATCATCTTCTTGGGGTCGGTGATCGGGCTTGCGTACGGGATTCCGAAGCTGTTGATCGAGAAGAAGGGGATGGATACGCGGATTCCCTTCGGGCCGGGGCTGGCGATCGCGGGGTTGGTGTTCTTGTTCGAGCCGAGGCTATGGGCGCGGCTGGTCGACGTCGGCTGACCCTGCGGGGCGGCGTTCAGCTCGAGATCGTCGCGAACTTGTTCGTGATGATGTTCGCGGGGCTCGCGATCGTCGCGGTCGTGATGACGGGACTCTCGCTCCGCGCGCTTCGCGACGACGCGCTGGAGCGGCTGCGAATGGGCGCGCGCCATCTGGAGCGATCGCTCGACGGCGGCGCGCGGCGCCTGGGCGACCTGGCGGCGACCGTGCGTGCGAGCGGGCCGCGACTCTCGGGCGGGGAGTTCCGCGTGCTCGACGAGCGGGGCCGTGAACCCGGATTCGCCGTGCCGGGCGCGCGCGCGGACGAGCGCCTCGAGCTCTTGCTCGAGCTCGCGCGCGAAGACGGAGAAGCCGTCGAGCTCGGCAGCCTGGTCGGCGGGGACCTGACGCTCGTGCGCCGCCTGCGCTCGCCGGCGGGCGAGACGGGTTTCCTGGTCGGACGCGCGAGCGGAGACGAGATCTGGCGAAGGCTCGCGCCGGTGATCGGGTCGGCGGCCTGGCTGCTGTTCATCGCGACGATCGGATTCGTCGGCTTCGGCGCCTGGCTGCTCCGCCGCCGCGTGGTGTCGCCGCTCGCCTTGCTCGCCGCGGGAACGCGGCGGATCGCCGAGGGCGACCTGCGCGCGCGAATCGCCGAGCACGGGCCCGCGGAGCTCGAGGAGCTGGCGCGCGGCTTCAACCAGATGGCGGAGTCGCTGGAGCTCGAACGCGAGGCGCTGCTTCGGGCGCAGGAGTCGCTCTCGCGGAGCCGGCGCCTGGCGAGCCTGGGCCAGCTCGCGGCGGGTGTGGCGCACGAGGTGGGCAACCCGGTCGCGGCGATCCTCGGCTACGCCGAGGTGTGTCGGCGCGAGAAGACCGCGTCGCCGCGCACTCGGGAGCTGGCGGAGCTGATCGCCGACGAGGCGCTGCGCGTTCGCGCGCTCGTGCGCGAGATGCTGGATCTGTCGCGTCCGGAAGCGCTGCTGCTGGAGCGGGTCGAGCCGGGCGCACTCGTCGAGCGGGTCGCCAGCAGGATGCGACCCCAGCCGCTGCTCGCGGGCCTCGAGCTCGATGTGCAGGTGGAGCCGGGCCTGCCCGAGGTCGAGGTCGACTGGCGCCGCATCGAGCAGGTGTTCGTGAATCTGATCGAGAACGCGGCCCACGCGCTGCGCGCCGGCGGCGGGCGCCGGATCGAGCTCGCGGCTCGTTCCGGCCACGCACCGTCGCGACCGTCCCGGCGAAGCGGCGACGCGGAGCTCGCCAGCTATCTCGAGCTTCGCGCTCCCGATGGCGTCGCCTTCGAGGTGGTCGACGACGGGCCCGGAATCGATCCCGAGGACCTGCCGCGGATCTTCGATCCGTTCTTCACCACCAAGGGGCCCGACGAGGGGACCGGACTGGGGCTCTGGAACGCGCACCGGATCGCGGAGCTGCTCGGGGGAAGGCTCGAAGTCACGAGTCAGTCGGGGCGGACTTGCTTCAGACTGGTGCTGCCCGCGGCCGATACGCCAGCCGGAGATGTCCAAGCGCCGCGCACTGATCATCGATGACGAGAGCGGGATCCGCGCGAGCCTCGGGCTGATCCTCGAAGACGAGGGCTACGAGGTGCGCAGGGCCGCAGACGGCGACGAGGGGCTGTCCACGGCGCGCGTCGAGCGCTTCGACCTGGTGCTCTGCGACGTTCGGATGCCGCGGCGAAGCGGGCTCGAGATCCTGCCCGAGCTGATCCGCGCGCAGCCCGATGCGACCGTTCTGATGATGTCCGCGTATGGCCAGGTGGAGCAGGCGCTCGAAGCGGTGCGCAAGGGCGCCTACGACTACCTCGCCAAGCCGTTCCAAGCCGAGGAGCTGCTGCTCGCGATCGGAAAGGCGGAGGAGCGCGAGCGGCTCCGGCGCGAGAACCGTCAGCTGCGCCGCGAGCTCGGCCACGGCAGCGTGGACGGCGCGCTCGTCGCTGCGTCGCCCGCGATGCGCGAGATCTACGAGCTGGTCGAGCGCGCCGCCGAGTTCAAGACGACGGTGCTCGTGACGGGCGAGAGCGGAGTCGGCAAGGAGGTCGTCGCGCGCGCGGTGCACGGCCGTTCGGATCGGGCCGACCAGCCGTTCGTGGCGCTGAACTGCGGGGCGATCGCGGAGTCGTTGATCGAGAGCGAGCTCTTCGGGCACGTTCGCGGCGCGTTCACCGGGGCGGACAGCGAGGCGCGAGGCATGTTCCGGGAAGCGGATGGCGGGACGCTCTTCCTGGACGAGATCGGCGAGCTTCCGCTCTCGACGCAGGTGAAGCTGCTCCGCGTGCTCCAGGAGGAGGAGGTGCGGCCGGTCGGCGCCTCGAAGTCGCATCCGGTCGACGTGCGGATCGTCGCAGCGACCGCGCGCGATCTCGAGGCGATGGTCGAAGCGGGCACGTTCCGCGCTTTTCTCTTCTATCGCCTGAACGTGTTCCGGCTGCACGTCCCGCCGCTCCGCGAGCGGCCCGAGGACGTTCCGGCGCTCGCGGACCAGCTGCTCGCGGCGCTCTCGCGGCGGATGGGAAAGCAGATCGAGCCGCTCGATCGGGCGGCCGTCGCGGCGCTCGTCGCCTACGCCTGGCCGGGAAACGTGCGCGAGCTCGAGAACACGCTCGAGCGCGCGCTGATTCTCGCCAGCCAGTCACGGATCACGTCCGAGCTGTTTCCCTTCGTCGCACGGCCCGAGCCGAGCTCCGCGCCGACTGCCCCCGCGGCCGGCGCCGATGCCGACCCCGCGGAAGACCTGTCCATCAAACGGCGCGGGAGGGCACTCGAGGAGCGACTGATCCGCCTCGCACTCGCCCGCACCGCTGGAAATCGAACCCGAGCCGCTTTGCTGCTCGAGATCTCCGCACGCGCACTGCAGTACAAGCTCAAAGAGTACGGGATCGAGCCGCTCAATCCGCTTCCTCCCGGCTCCGATAGCTGATCCAAGCGGGAGCATTCGGACTTCCGATGGGGGGCGGCATGAAGCGGATCCTCGCGACGGCGATCACGCTTCTCTGTGTAGCGTGTGGCGACGACAGCGATCACGCCAGCACCAGCGGAGCGGTGACGGGGCGCGCAGCGCCCGCGCGCGGGGCGGAGAACTCGCCGCCAGAGATCATCTCCGCCGAGATCGAGCCCGAGGGCGCCTGGGCGAGCGAGCCGATGTCGCTCGCGATCGTAGCGAGCGACCCGGACCGCGACCGGGTGAAGCTCGAGATCGAGTGGTATCGGAACTCCGAGCGGGTCGCCGACCTGGACGGGGCGGACGTTCCCGCGGGGAGCTTCGCGCGCGGCGACCGGGTCTACGCGATCGTCTACGCGTCGGATGGACGGTCCGAGGTGACCCACCAGACCGGGGCGATCATCGTCGCGAACTCTCCGCCGTCGATCCGGCGTGTCGCGATCACGCCGATGCGGGCGACCGCGCTCGACCTGCTGCAGGCCGAGGTTGACGCTCGGGACGAGGACGGAGATCCGGTCGAGCTCAGCTACCGCTGGCTGCGCAACGGCCAGCCGATCGGCGACAGCGAGGGCCCGCGGCTCGAGCCCGGCGCGGGCCACCGCGGCGAGGTCGTCGTGCTGCAGGTCCGCGGCAGCGATGGAACTGCCGAGAGCGACTGGATCGCGTCGGCTCCCCTCACGATCGGAAACGCGCCGCCCGAGATCACCACGCAGCCGAACTACACGCTGTCCGGCTCGAGCCGCTACGACTACGAGGTGGCGGCGCGCGATCCGGACGGCGACCGCCCGCTGAAGTACGAGCTGGTCGAGGGCCCGCCGGGAATGGCGGTCGACATCGTGAGCGGCCGCGTCAGCTGGCAGGTGCCCGGCAGCGCCAAGGGCGTGTACCCGATCGAGCTTCGCGTGTCCGATCCGTACGGCGGGAAGACGACCCAGAGTTACTCGCTCGCCGTCGACTGGAGCGAGCTGCCGGCCAGCGCGGCCGCGCCTGCCACGCCCTCGCGCGCGACGGCCGCGCCTCCTGTGGAAGAACGTGACGGCGATTACACCGAAGAGGATCGAGTCGGGGAGGACGCTGGCGACGAGTTCTGAGGCGTCCCGCGCGCTGCGCGCGGCTGACGCCTAGGTGAGGGTCGCGAAGCCTCAAGTCGTGTTTTCGCCCCGCCGATCGGAACTCGATTTTCACGTCGGGCGTAACGGAGGGTCTCAGTGTCTGGGAACAAAGTTCGGCGAGTTCGAGAGGCGCTCATGATGAGCAAGGCAGAGTTGGCCCGGAAAGCCGGGCTCTCGACTCTCACCATCGATCGCGTCGAGGCGGGCAAGACCTGCAGGCTCGACACCAAGCGGAAGATCCTCCACGCGCTCGGCTTGCGGGTGGCCGACAAGGACTCGGTCTTCGGTGACCGGTCGATCGAGCATTTGATCGCAACACACATCAGCGACGCCCACACGGGCGGAAACTGAGACGGGGTCGACGATGTTCTCCTTCGGGAAGAAAACGGTCATCGGGCTCGACATCGGCTCCAGCCAGGTCAAGGCGGTGGAGCTCGAGCCGCACGGCTCGAACTTCCGGCTGCGCGGCTACGGCTTCGCGCTGCTTCCGCCGGAGGCCATCGTGCAGGGCTCCTTCATGAACGCGCCGGCGATTTCCGCCGCGGTCTCCGAGGCCTGCGCGATGGGCGGCTTCAAGTCCAAGGACGTCGTCACGTCCGTGTCGGGCCACTCGGTGATCGTGAAGCGGATCACGCTTCCGGCGCAGAGCAAGGAGGAGCTCGAGGAGTCGATCCGCTGGGAGGCGGAGCAGTACATCCCGTTCGACATCAACGAGGTGAACCTCGATCACCAGATCCTGCGCGAATCCGGCGTCGACGGTCAGATGGACGTCCTGCTGGTCGCCGCGAAGAAGGACCTGATCGACGACTACGTGAGCGTGATCAGCGAAGCCGGGCTCTCGCTCCTGGTGATGGACGTCGACGCCTTCGCGGTCGGCAACATGTACCAGCACAACTACCAGCCCTCCGACGACACCACCGTCGCGCTGCTCGATCTGGGAGCGTCGGTGATCAACATGAACGTGATGAGCGGCTCGGTGCCGGTGTTCACGCGAGACATCACCTCGGGTGGCAATCAGTACACCGAGGAGATCCAGAAGACCCTCGGCATCAGCTTCGAGGAGGCCGAACGCATCAAGGTCGGCGGCCGGCCCGGCGAGACCAGCAAGGACGTCGTCCCGCAGGAGGTCGAGGAGTCGATGCGCGAGGTCTCCGAGACGATGCTCGCGGAGATCCAGCGCTCGCTCGACTTCTACCGGGCCACCGCCACGAGCTCGCGCCTGGAGCGTTTGCTGCTCTGCGGCGGCGCCGCGCGCGTGCCGGGGCTGGAGCGGATCTTCCACGACCGGCTCGAGATTCCGGTCGAGATCGCCAACCCGTTCCAGCGCGTGGACATCGCGTCGAGCGCCGGAGACGAGGAGATGATCCGCGAGCTCGGTCCGTCGCTGTGCACGGCGATCGGTCTGGGCATGCGGCGAGGAGACGACACGTGATTCGAATCAATCTACTCCCCGTCCGGGAGGCCCGACGGGCTGCGAACCTGCGCAAGCAGGGCGTGTTCCTCGGCGGCGCCGTCGGCGCGGGGGTCGCGATCTCGCTCTTGATCTCCATGTACATGACCGCGCACATCTCGCACGAGCGGACGCTGATCGCCGCGCGCGAGGCGGAGCTGAAGAAGCTCGAGGCCGTCCAGAAGGAAGTGAAGCGGTTCCAGGACGAGCAGCAAGCGATCGAGCAGAAGCTCGCGATCATCGACCAGATCGAGGCGGCGCGAACCGGTCCGGTCCGGATCATGGACGAGATCGCGACGCGGATCCCCCAGCGAGTCTGGCTCACCCGACTCACCGCGAAGGGCGGCGTGCTCGAGATCGAGGGAAACAGCATCGACGCGGAGATCGTGGCGGACTTCGCGGCTGCGCTCGAGGAGTCACCGATGCTCTCGGGCGTCGACCTGCGCGAGACCAAGCTCGAAGAGACCGAGGGCCTGAAGCTCTCGGCCTTCAAGATGACCGCGCAGTATCCGTACCTGAAGGAAGCGCCCGCGCCGACGCAGCCGCAGGGCAGGAAGGCGCAGCGCCGCGGAGCCAGGGCCGCGGCCGGCGCGGAAAAGTAACAGGGAGCGCGAGATGGCGATCAGCGACAGTTTGAACGCGCAGCAGATCCTGCAGAGGCTGGACCGTCTGCCGCAGTTCGCGCGCTACGGGATCCTGGCGGGCGTCGCGCTCGCCGTGGTCGGCCTCTACCTGCTGCTCTTCTTCGGCGGCGATCAGAACTCGCTGCACACGCTGCAGAACAAACGGGCCAAGCTCGAGCAGAACATCCAGGCCGCCAAGGCGGTGGCGAACAACCTCGAGAGCTTCAAGCGCAAGCGCGAGGAGCTCGAGAGCCAGCTGAAGTCTGCGCTCGAGAAACTTCCCGAGTCGAGCGATCTGCCGGCGCTGCTCACCAACATCACGGGTCTCGGCAAGAGGTCCGGGCTCGAGATCCAGACCTTCAAGCAGGGCAAGAAGATCGACCGCGGCTTCTACTCGGAGCAGCAGATCGAGCTGGAGTTCGCGGGCGCCTATCACGACATCGGCCTGTTCTTCGACCGCGTCGCGAGCCTGTCCCGAATCGTGAACCTGTCGGATCTCACCTTCAGCGTGGCGAGCGAGACCAGCGAGACGCCGCAGCTCAAGGTCAAGGGAATCGCAGCGACGTTCTACTTCAACGAAGCGAGCACGGGCGCCGCGACGACTGCGCCGAAGACGGCGGGAGGGGAGTGACATGAGCGGCCTCCGGACGCTCCGATTCGCCTTTGCGCTGGCTCTTGCGCTGGCATTCTCGAGCGGCTGCTCGGACGACGATGCGGCGAGCGCGGCTGCCAAGAGCGCCGCGCCCCGGCCGACGAGAGCCGCTGCGCCCGAACCGGCGGCCCTGGCGCCGGAGTACCACTACGACCCGACCGACAAGGTCGATCCGTTCCGCTCCTATGTGCGCCGCCAGGTCACGTTCGATCCCGAGGGCAGCGCCTCGCCGCTCGAACGCTTCGATCTCACCCAGCTCGCCGTGATGGGAATCATCTGGGGTCTGGAGGAGCCGCGCGCGCTGGTTCGGGACCCGACGGGCAAGGGGTACATCGTTCGAGCGGGAACGCCGATCGGGAAGAACAAGGGCCGGATTCTGCGCATCGAGGACAACAAGGTTGTCGTGAAGGAAACGTATCTCGATCACCTGGACCGAGCGACGACCAAAGAAGTCGACCTCGAGCTCTACGTAAACGGAAGGAAGGGATGATGACTCGGCAGGGGGTGTCACTCACCATGTGGACGCTTCGAATGATTGCTGCGGTCGCATTGGCCGTGCTGCTTCCGGGAGCGCATGCGCTGGCCGGGGAGACCAAGACGATCTCCTCGGTCGAGGTGCAGGGCGAGGACGGAGTCACGCGGATCGTCCTGCGCGGCGCAAAGGATGCGATCTACACCGCATTCATGCGCGAGGATCCGCCGCGCCTGATCCTGGAGCTTCCGGACGTCGCCTTCGAGGGCGTCTCCACGCCGATCAGCGTGAAGAACGGCCTGGTCGAGGACGTGACGCTCGGGGCGTTCGGCGACGCAAAGGCGGGACACGGAATGGCGCGGGTCTCGATCGCGCTGGCGACGGCCTCCGACTACGAGGTCAAGCCGCAGGGCGACGAGATCGTGGTCGAGCTTCGCGCCGGCGCCGTGGCCGCAAGCCAGCCCGGCCCGCCCGAGGTCGCGCCCGAGGCCGCACCCGAGCCGGCGCCCGAGGCCGCTGCAGTCGCAGCCCCGACCGAGACGGCCAGCGCGCCGGCGTCGGCGCCTGCCGCTCCGAAGCTCCAGAGCGCGAAGATCCAGAGCATCGTGGCGATCGCGGAGGGCGTCGAGATCGGCGCGACCGGTCCGATCGACAACGTCGACAGCTTCGCGCTCCAGAACCCCGACCGAATCGTGATCGACCTGTTCGGCGTGAAGAGCGGAATGCGCCTGGCGAAGCAGAGCTTCAGCGAGGGCGTGGTCTCGCAGGCGCGGATCGGCGAGCACCCGGACAAGGTCCGGGTGGTGCTCGATCTGCGCTCGCCTGCGGGCAAGCCCACGGTGGTGCCGACCGCGCAGGGCGTGCGCGTGGAGCTCGCGGCCGCCGAGAGCGCGACTGCGGCCAAGCCCACGGAGATGGCGAGCAGCGTCCCCGCCGCGCCGGCCGCCGAGTCGACGGGTCCGGAGCCGGAGCCGAGCGGCGACCCGTCCGTCCAGTCGGTTCACTTCGAGTCACTGCCGACTCATGACCGCGTCGTGATCACGCTCGGCCGGAAGGTCAAGGCGTCTCAGTTCGCGCCAGACGACTCGACGCTGATCGTCATGCTCAAGGACGCGACGATCGACGAGGCGACCGAGCGGCGCGTGGACACCAAGGAGTTCGGCGGACCGATCGAGCTGTTCTCGGTATTCAAGACGCCCGACGTGCCGAGCCCCGAGGTGCGCGTCGTGCTGAAGCGCAACGTCTCCGAGCCCGCGACGCTGACCTGGGAAGGCGCGCAGCTCCGGATCGAGATGGCGCGCCCCGCCGGCTCCGCGGCCGCGCTGCCCGCACCGGCCGCGGCCACCGACGCGACCGCGCAGGCGACTTCCGAGACGCTGCCCACGAGCGCCGACGCGGACATGCCGAGCGCGGACGCGACTGAGCCGGCGTCGGCCGACGAGTCGCCCGCTCCTGCAGCGCCTGCGCCCGAGGCCGCGAAGGCGGCCGCGGCGCCTGCCGCGCCCGCGAGCGCCAAGGCCGGATCGCAGGGACAGGTCGCCTACGACCCGTTCCTGGATGGCCCGGCCGACCCCGCGTCGATCGACCTGCTCGAGGAGGGCGGCTTCGACGAGGGCAAGGCCTACCAGGGCCGGCGCGTCTCGCTCGACTTCAAGGACGCCGACATCGCGAACATCCTGCGCCTGATCGCCGAGGTCTCCGACCTGAACGTGATCGCGGGCCAGGAAGTCACCGGCAAGGTGACCATCCGCCTGGTCGACGTGCCCTGGGATCAGGCGCTCGACGTGATCCTGCTGACGAAGGGCCTGGGCTTCGTGCGGATCGGCAACATCCTGCGCATCGCTCCGGTCGAGACGCTCAAGCTCGAGAGCGAGGCCCGGCTGCAGGACCGCCGCTCGCGCGAGAAGCTCGAGGACCTGGTCGTGAAGCTGCAGCCGGTGAACTTCGCCAAGGCCTCGGACCTGGGCAAGCTGGTCAAACGCCTGCTCTCGGGGCGCGGCTCGGTGAACGTCGACGACCGCACCAACACGCTGATCATCAAGGACATCCCGTCGGTGATCCACGAGGCGACGGCGCTCGTGAAGGCGGTCGACACCCAGACGCCGCAGGTGCTGATCGAGGCGAAGATCGTCGAGGCGACGCTCAACTTCTCGCGCGGCCTGGGCGTGCTCTGGGGCGTGGGCTGGGATTCGCCGACCGACTCGGCCGACACGATCCAGCCGAACCTGCTGCCGGGCCTGGGCCTGCAGCAGAACAACTTCCTGACCGGCAATCCGATCGGGAACCCGACCGGGCTGCTCAACCTGGGCATCCTCGGCCTGGACGACAAGCTCCAGCTCGACATGCAGCTGCAGGCGGGCGAGGAGAACCGCCAGGGCAAGGTGATCTCGTCGCCGCGCGTGGTGACGCTGGACAACAAGCAGGCCGTGATCAAGCAGGGCGTCGCGATCAAGTTCACCGAGGTGACCTCGGACAAGATCAACACGTCCGGGGTGGACGCGGTGCTGGAGCTCAAGGTCACGCCGCACATCACCGCCAACCGCTCGATCATCATGAAGCTCGGCGTGTCGAAGAACTCGCCGAACCTCTCCACGGCGACCGGCGACATCGTCGGCATCAACAAGAACGAGACCAAGACCGAGGCGATCCTCCGCGACGGCGAGACGATGGTGCTCGGCGGCATCTACGTGGTCGACAACGGCCACGGCTCCACCAAGGTCCCGTTCCTGGCCGACATCCCGGGCATCGGCACGTTCTTCCGCAACAAGGAAGTGAAGGACGAGCGCCGGGAGCTGCTGGTCTTCGTGACTCCGCGAATCGTGCAGGGCGTTCAGGCCGACGTGCAGTGACGCGGTGCTATGCTCCCCGACCGGAATGTCGGGGAGCGGGCGAAGCGACCGGTGCGTGCTCTTGACCGGGCCGATGGGCTCGGGCAAGAGCCGCGTCGGTCGCGCGCTCGCGAAGCGGCTCGGGTTCCGCTTCATCGACAGCGATGCCGAGATCGAGAAGACGGCGGAGCTTTCGATCGCCGAGATCTTCGCTCGCGAGGGCGAGGCGGGCTTTCGCAAGCGCGAGCGGGCGGCGCTCGAGGCGCTGCCGACCCGGCGCTGCGTGGTCGCGCTCGGCGGCGGTGCGGTCGCATCGGCGGAGAACCGGCTCGTGCTGCGCGAGAAGGGCCGGCTGGTCTGGCTCGACGCTCGGCCGGAGACGATCGTGGAGCGGATCGGTGCGGCAGCCGAGCGCCCGCTTCTCGCCGGTCTGGATCGCGGAGGCAGGCTCGCGAAGCTCGCGGAGCTGCGCGAGGCACGTCTTGCGGCCTACGCCACGGCGGAGATCCGGATCGAGACCGACGCGCTCGGCGCGGACGAGGTCTGCGCGGCGATCGTCGACGCGCTCGGCGCTGGAGCTGCGCCGTGAGCTCATCTCTGCGCGGGCGCGGTCGATAAGGAATGGATCCTGGCGGGGGCGCAATGAGCGTGGACGAATCGACGCGGATCCGGATCGAGCTGGCCCGCGGCCACTGGCAGATCGGCGAGCGCGACGATGCCGTCGTCTGCGTCGAGCGGGCGGCTGCCGCGGCGCCCTTGCACGAGGGGCTGCTCGCGCTCGTCGAGAGCTGCCTCGAGGATCTGGAGACGGGCGGCTCGGAGGAGCTGGCGCTGCGACTGGCCGCGCTGCGCGCGAGGATCCTCGACGCGCAGGACGAGCTCTCCTCCGCGGAGATGCCCGCGCCGCTCGCGACCCCGACGGTGGCGCGGCTCCTGGCGGAGCAGGGCCACCCCGAGCAGGCGCTGCTGATCGCGGCCGACGTGCTGCGGCGCAATCCCGAAGACGCACGCGCGCTCGCGGTGCGGGCCTCGCTCGAGAGGCCGCCCGAGCCGGAGCGAGTGCCGTCGGGTCGGAACGGGCGGATCGTCGCCGAGCTGGAACGCTGGCTCGGGAATCTCGTGCGACGAAAGCAGGGAGGCGCGTGGGCATGACGTTTCGAGAGATCCTCCAGTCACTCGTCGACCAGACCCCGGGCGCGCTCGCCGCGGCGGTGATGGCCGGAGACGGTGTCGCGATCGACGAGTACGCGCGCCCCGGCGCGGGCGTGGACCTGGGCGCGATCGCGATCGAGTTCGGCCGGATCTTCCACCAGTCCCAGAAGGTCGCCGACGCGCTCGACGGCTCGCGCGACGGCGCGCTCGCGGAGATGCTGCTCGTGACCGGTGCGAGCCAGGTCTTCTTCCGACAGCTCGACGAGGACAGCTTCCTCGTGATGGCGCTCGACGCGACCGGTCTGGTCGGCAAGGCGCGCTATCTGGTGCGCGTGCTGCTGGAGGAGATCCGCGAGGCGCTGTAGGCTGGGCGAATGAAGATCCTGGTCCTGCACGGCCCGAACCTGAATCTGCTCGGCGAACGCGAGCCCGAGGTCTACGGGCGGACGACGCTCGCCGAGATCGACGCGCGGCTGCGAGAGCTGGGCGCGAAGCGCTCCGCCGAGGTCGAGTCGTTCCAGTCGAACCACGAGGGCGCGCTGCTCGACCGGATCCAGTCCGCCCGCCGGACCCACCAGGGGATCATCATCAACCCCGGCGGGCTGACACACACCAGTGTGGCGCTTCGCGACGCGCTGGTCGCGTGCTCCCTGCCGGTGATCGAGATTCACCTCTCGAACATCCACGCTCGCGAGGAGTTCCGGCAGCGCTCGCTCGTGGCCGGCATCGCCCTCGGGCAGATCTCGGGGCTCGGCGCCAAGGGCTACGAGCTGGCGCTCGAGGCGCTGCTCGACCGGCTGAAGTAGGGTGCGGGCGCGGCGCTTCCGCGTCCTGCAGGACGGGCCGGGGCCGGCGGACTGGAACATGTCGGTCGACGAGGCGCTCCTGCTCGAGGCGCCGGTCGCGGGCCCGGTCCTGCGCTTCTACGCCTGGAGAGCTCCGGCGGTCTCGCTCGGCTATCGCCAGGCCGCGCCGGGCTGGCTCGACCGCTGCGACGCGCTCGGCGTCGAGGTCGTCCGGCGTGTCACCGGTGGCGGGGCCGTCCTGCACGCGAACGACCTGACCTACGCCGTGATCGCGCCGCCGGGCACGCCGCCGCTTCCCGACGATCTGTCCGGCAGCTACGGCTGGATCCGCGCGCGCCTGCTCGAGGGGCTGCGCGCGGCGGGGTTTTCGGCTCGAGCGGCAGTCGAGCGCGCGGGCGCCTCGCGGCTCGAGCTCTGCTTCGCCGGGGCGACCGGCTACGAGGTCGAGCTCGACGGGCGCAAGCTGATCGGGAGCGCGCAGCGCAGAACCCCGTTCGGGCTGCTGCAGCACGGCTCGATCCGCATCTGCGACGACTCCGCGCTCTACCGCGCGGTCACGGGCTCGGAGCCGGCGCCGGTCCCGCGGCCGGGAATCGATGCGGCGGCGCTTCGCCGCGCCATCACCGATAGCTTCGAAGCCGCGCTCGGAGCCCGGCTCGAGCCGGCGTCGCTGTCGCCAGCCGAGCGCGTCCGGGCCGAGGCGCGGATGGCGCAGCGATGGAGCGATCCCCTCCGCGCGCCAGCCCTTTCCCTAAGAAGATTCCCCGAAGCCGCCGATAGGATTGCGTAGCGAGGACCCCCCGAGCAGCGCGGTCTTCGCCAGCCTAGCGAGGACCGACCCCTGGCCTTCACGCCGAAGAAGCGCAAGACGCTCGAGTCCGCGCAGAAGTACGCCCAGAAGGGGTCGTACGACAAGGCGCTGCTCGAGTACGAGAAGCTGCTGAAGGCGGATCCGAAGGATTCGAATCTGCGGCTGAAGATCGGCGACCTGCACCTGAAGAAGGGCGACAAGGCCAAGGCGATCGCGACCTACACCGAGGTCGCAGAGCTCTTCTCGCGCACCGGATTCGACGCGAAGGCGGTCGCGATCTACAAGCAGATCCTGCGCGTGGAAGAGGAGTCGCTCGAGGCGCGCACGCGCCTGGGCGAGTGCTTCCAGCGCATGGGTCTGACCTCCGACGCGCTGCGCGAGTTCCAGGACGCCTTCAAGCTGTGCCAGAAGCGCGAGCTGAAGCGCGAGGCGTTCGAGCTGCTGCGCCGGCTGGCGTCGCTCGATCCGTCGAACATCGCCAATCGCTTGAATCTCGCCGGGCTCTTCGTGCGCGAGAAGATGCTCGACGACGCGCAGCGCGAGTTCGCATCGCTTCTCGAAGAGGTGCGCCGACAGAGCGGCTCCGATCTGGTCGTACGTGTGGCGGAGCAGATGCTTCACGCCTTCCCCGAGAGCGGGGAGGCGCTCAGCGCGCTGGTCGGGGCGAAGCTCGCCACCGGAGCGCACGCGGACGCGGTGCGGCTGCTCGAGCCGGCGATCGCGAAGTCCCCGGACGACATCGCCCTGCGCGAGTCGCTCGTGTGTGCCCACGAAGCGTCCGGCGACGCGACCGCTGCGAGACGCGTCTGGCGCGACATCGCGGAGCTCTACAAGCGGCGCGGAGACCTCGAGAAGTCGCGCGACATCCTGCAGCGCTACGTCACGGCCGAGGAGCTCGCGGTCGACGACGGAAACACGACGCCGAGTCTTCTGCTCACCGATTCGACCGGGCGCTCGCCCGCGGACGACGTGCTCGAGCTCGACGAGCCCGAGGCGTCCGCGCCGCCGCGCCCGGCGCCGACGCGCGCGCCCGCCTCGAAGCCGCGCCCCGCGACGATCGTCGAGACCGGCCGCGCGACGCCGCCGCCCGTTCGCGCGCCCGCGCCGACGCTTGCGACACCAGCATCGCCCGCGCCGGTCTCGCAGACCGTGGCCGACCTGATCGCGGAGGCCCGCGTGTCGCTCGAGTTCGGCGATCGCGCGGAGGCGGTGCGGATCGCGCGCCAGGTCCTCGAGCTCGCGCCCGGATCCGCGGAGGCGAACGAGCTTCTCGCGCAGGCGGGCGAGCTCACCGCAACCGGAGACGAGGGCGGCCTCTCGGATCTGCTCGAGGTGAACTCCCACCTTCCATCGGAGGAGCTCACCGAGGCGCCTGCGCCGCTGCCCGAGATCGAGCTCGAGGGCGCGGACCCCGAGATCGACGCCTTCGAGCCGGGCGAGGATTTCGACACGCTCCCGGACATCGAGATCATGCTCGAGGACGAGGAGGATCGCGACGAGCAATTCGCATCCGTCGATCCGCCGCTCGAGATCGCGCTCGAGGGAACGCCGCCGCGTGCGCCCGCGCAACCCGCTGCACCTGCGAAGGCGGAGCCCCTCGACTTCGAGCTCGAGATCGACGCCGAGCGCGCGGACGACGGCGAAGGCGAAGCCGCGCTCGAGTTCGCAAAGCCCCTCGCATCCGAGCGGGGTGAGAGCCGGGCGGACGTCTCGGCCAGGGTCACCGAGAGCCTGTCGGAGGCCGACTTCTATCTCGAGCAGGGTCTCGTCGACGAGGCCGAGAAGATCTATCAGGGCGTTCTCGCGCTCGCGCCCCACCATCCCAAGGCGATGCTGCGCCTGGGCGAGATCGCCGCGCGGCGCGGGAAGGGCCCCGGCGTCGAGGTCGAGATCCCGGCCAACGCGCTCGGCGACACGATCGTCTGCGATCCTGGCAACAGCGAGCCGCCGGCTCCGTCCGAATCCGCCGAACTACTCGAGTCGATCGAGCTCGAGCCGAGCGTGGTCGGCGAAGACACGATTCCTCCGCTCGAAGAGCTCGAGCCCGCGCCAGACGACGAGATCGTGATCGCCGAGGACACCTCGCCGCCGGTCGCGCTCGAGAGCGAGCCGGCCGACTCGGACGAGCTCGAAGTGACTCACCAGAGCGCGGACGAGGAGGGCGAGTTCGACCTGGCCGCGATGCTCGACGAGGAGGAGTCCACGACCGGCAAGACGATCGGGACGCTCGTCGGTGTAGGCTCGGTCGGGCGCGGCTTCGCAGAGGTCTTCTCCGCCTTCAAGAAGGGCATCGAGGACCAGGTCGAGGAGGGCGACGCCGACACGCACTACGACCTGGCGATCGCGTACAAGGAGATGGGCCTCAACGAGGACGCCGTGCGCGAGCTCGAGGTCGTGCTGCGGACCGGCGCGCGGATGATCGAGGCGCTCTCGCTTCTCGCCAGCTGCAGGCTCGCGCTCGGCGACCCGACCTCGGCGGCGGCCCACCTGGAGGCCGCGCTCGCGCGGGCCGGTGACTCGCACGAGGCCGTGGTGGCGCTCCGCTACGACTTGGGTGAGGCGCTCCTGGCCGCGGGCCGCGAGGCGGAAGCGCGCGAGGCGTTCTCGAAGGTGGCCGCGATCGATCCCGGCTTCCGCGACGTCGCGGAGCGGCTCGCGAGATTCGGTTGATCGCGCAGCTGCTGCGCGGGCGAGGAAACGAATGGAGCATCTGAAGTTCTTCCAGCTTCCCACGGACCCGTTCCAGAACGAGTGCGACGAGCGCTTCTACTTCGAGAGCGCGCCGCAGAAGCGCGCGCGCCTGCGCTTGATGCGCGGCATCCAGCAGCGCCGCGCGCTCTCGGTCTTGCTCGGCGGGCCAGGCCTGGGCAAGACGACGCTCGCGCACTCGCTGCTCCGCGCGCTCGACCCGCGCGAGTTCGCGGCCCATTACCTGTCGATTCCCCACGAGGCGTGCGCCTCGGGCTGGTTCCTGCCCAACGTCGCGCGCGCCTTCGGCGTCCATGCGCCAGCCGACCAGGTCCAGTCGCTCGTCGATCAGATCCACGCCCAGCTGGTTCAGATCGCCGCCTCCCGACGCAGCTCGGTGTTGCTGATCGACGAGGCGCAGCTGTTCCGCAATCGCGACGCGATGGAGGAGTTCCGCGGGCTTCTGAACCTGCTGCACGACGGTCGCAAGCTGGTGAGCCTGGTGCTCTTCGGTCTGCCCGAGCTGGCCGAGGTGCTGAAGCTCGACGCCCCGCTCGCGCAGCGCGTGGAGATCCGCGTGGAGCTCACACCGATGGACTGGCTCGAGTCCCAGGCCTACGTCTCGCACCGCCTGCGGCTCGCCGGCGCGAAGTCGCCCGTCTTCGCGCCCGATGCGCTCGAGGCGCTGTTCCGCTGCTCGGGGGGCGTGCCGCGGCTGCTCAACACGATCGCCGACAACGCGCTCTTCGAGGCGTTCCTCTCGGAGGCGCGTCCCGTGGACAGCTCGATCGTCGTCGCCGCCGCCGAGGCGCTCGGAATCGAGCCGACGGCGAACCCCAGCGCGCCGGTCGTGGCTCGGGACTCCGAGCCGACCCCGGCCGAGTGGCTCGAGCCGCTCGCGCCGATGCCGAGCGACGTGCGGCCGGCGCGGCCGTCTGCGCCCGAGCCCGTCGTGGAAGAGGAGCTCTCGGCGCAGTTCGAATCGGCGGATCTCGTCGAGGAGAACTCTGGCGCCGATCTGGCCGTGACGAAGCTCGATGTGGAGGCCTTCGTCGATCCGCTGCCGGAGCCGGAGCGCGAGCCCGCGGAGGAGATCGCGATCGAGCTCGAGGTCGAGCCGCCTGCGGACGTAGCGCGCGAGCCCGACTTCGGTCCCGAGGACTCGGACTGGAGCCTCGGCGCCGCGCTTCGCGAAGAGGAGCCGCCGGCCGAGGTCGTCCGCGAGCGAAACGAGGACAGCTTCGATCTGCGCAGCGTCGCGCTCGAGGTCGAAGCGGAGCCGGAGCCGCCGCCCGCGCGCGAAGAGGACGAGCTCGACCTGCTCTTCGAAGAGATCCAGATCGGCGACTAGGGGCCTGGCCCGCTTCCGCTCCCGCGCCCGAGCCGCTATGCTCGGCCGCACGCGGGAATAGCTCAGCTGGTAGAGCACAAGCTTCCCAAGCTTGGGGTCGCGGGTTCGAGTCCCGTTTCCCGCTCCAGCAGGGCGATGCGTTCCGACCCGGAAGCGATCGAGACCGCGGCATCGCTGATGCTCGGCTTCGCCGAGCGCACGGGGCTTGGCTCCAGTCGGCCCACCCTGCGCTACCTGTGGACCGACGCGCGAGGGAGCTTCGCACCTGGAGATCTGCGGCCCGCGGAGTCGGCAAGCCGCTTGTGTCACTCGACGGTGTAGACCTCTCCGGCGACCGGGCCGAGGATCGCCGCCGCGTACCCGGAGCCCGTCCAGATCTCGAGCTGCAGCTCGACCCATCGTTCGCGCTCCTCGGACGTGCCCACGGCTCGCTCTCCTCGCCGCAAGTCGCACGAACCACGTGCCGGCGCGGCTGCGAAGCCGGCCGATCCCGTGGCTCTCGAGCTCGCTGATCCGGCGCACACAGGCCGGAGATGTGGAGCGGGTATCTCAAATGGGAGATGCCCCGAGTGGCTCCGGTGACTAGCTTGCGAACATGCGTTGTCACTTCAGCGAACGGCGTCTCGACCGAAGCGGGGCTCGGCTGGCGCGACTGGATCGAGGGTCGGCAGCCGAGCGCAGTCGAAGCCCGGACGGAGCGAAGCGCGCGACGTTGCATGCGCGTGCCGACGCGCGGATGAGAGAAGGGCTTCGCCCTTGAGTGGGCGGGGAAGCCGGCCCTCGCGGCAGCTATCCGGTGGTGATCTTCCCTTCCCACCGCAAGCTGGCTTGCCGCGGGGGTCGGTGACCGCCGAGGAGATGTGCCCTCGACCGCCCTCGTTTCGCGAGGCGACGCGCCGGTTCCAACGCGAGCTACTGACTCGAGAGCTCGACGCCGCGGACTGGAACGTGAGCGAGGTCGCGCGACGGCTCCAGCTAGCGCGCTCGCACGTCTACAACCTGATCAAGGTCTTCGAGCTGAGGCGCTAGCGGGCGCTCGGGCACCTACGACTTGGACTGCAAGTCGGGGAGGGAGAGCGGTGCCAGGCTGCGCAGGACGGCTCGAACCAGGTCGACCTGGCGACTCACGCCGACGCGCAAGAAGAGATCTTTCAGCTGTTGCCGAGCGGTTCCCTCGGTGACGCCCGCCTTCTCGGCGTACTCCGTGACGGTCATTCCCGAGCTGATGGAGGTGGCCAGGCGAGCGAGGGCCGAGGGCAGCTGCAGGACCTCCCCGACCGCGTCCGCGCGCAGAGAGTCCGGCGCCGTCGGATCCGCCAGAACCAGTGCGATTCGCGTCGGAGTCACGCTGAAGGCGAGCGCAGACTCACGCGCGCGCGGCGCGACGGGGACCACCATGATCTCGATCGAGCTTCCCGTCGCGCTGCGAAGGGTGGGGGTTCTCGTGCTGAGGTTCGGCTCGCCTCCGTCCGCGATCCGCAGCGCGTCTTCGCACGCGTTCACGAGCCGTGCATCGAGACGCGATTCCCGCGCGCGGACGACGCCGGCCCTCACGGTCAGCGGTGAGTCGCCTCTCAGGAAGTCCTCGCCCCTTCGATTCGCCCAAATCAGCGTTCGACTGCCGTCGAGCAGAAGCACACCGTAGGGCACGCACTCGAGGACGGCCCTAGCAGCATCTCTCTCCTGGCCCAGGGCGCCGATCCGCTGCTGGATGGCGGCCGCGCGTACGAGATGGGGCGCCAGCAGCCGCGCCCGCGCGAGATCGTCCTGGTCGAAGAGCCTGTCGGAGTGATGCCGATACACCGACAAGTACGCGCGCTGCGCGCCCTCCGCGGCCATGGTGATCCCGAGCAGATCATGGATCCCCACGGGGCGGAAGATCTCGGAGTACACCTCCGTCGTGAGAACGTCGGCCATGCGAGGCTCGGATCCGCCGTGCAGGAATTCGCCGGGCGTCATTCGGTCGGCGAACTGTTCGCACCACGGATCGTGGCCCGTGTACTAATCCATCCAGCGGGTGAGAATCGCGGGATCGAGGTTGTGAGAGAGCACGAACTCCGCCTGCCAGCCACGAGGGCGGAAACCGACCGCGCCGCGATCCGCGCCGAGAAACCGCGTGACGGTGGGCAGCAGAGCGCCCCAGTCCAAGGATCCGAGGGCCGCCTCATAGATCCCCGAGACGACCTCGTCCAGGTCCGGTCGGGGCACGCGAGTCGCTGGCCGACCATGTGGCATACTGCGGCGAGTGTATCTCATCGGGTGCGGAACCGTTCCGCCCCCACGGCTACGGTCTGGATGCGATGTCCTGTCCTGCCTTTCCCGGAGCGATCGGCGTCTCGCACCTGCGCGTCTACGACTCAGTCGCGCCGGACGGGCTCCGCGGCGGAACGCCGCACGTGCACTCCGTGTGCTCGGAGGCGTATCTGGTGGTCGCGGGTCGCGGCGCGGTGCAGACACTCGGCCCGGCGGGCTATCGCGAGCTTCCGCTCGAGCCCGGCGCCTTCGTTTGGTTCACGCCCGGTACGATCCACCGACTCGTGAACGGAGACGGAGCGCTCGAGATCGTCGTGCTGATGCAGAACGCGGAGCTTCCCGAAGCGGGCGACATGGTGATCACCTTTGCTCCCGAAACGCTCGACGACCCCGAGGCCTACGCCGCGGCAGCCACGTTGCCGGAATTCGAGCGAACCACGATCGGCTCGGGAGACGCCGCGCGCGAAGGGCTGGCGCGATCTCGTGGAGCAGGGGCCGATCGCCGCGGTGCGCGCCACAGAGGCGCAGCTCGTGTCGCTCACGCGAGGGGTTGCGCCGCACCTGGCCGATGCGTCCGTCCACCGGCTGCCGCCGCCCCCGGCCGAGCGCCGTATGGGATGCTGCGGGACGCTCGGCGTCTACCTGCGCGAGACGATCGAGCCGGACTTCGCGCCGCAGGCCGCGCGCTGAGGAGCGACCCCCGATGCAGGACCGACCCCCGCTGCGCTTTGCCGTGATCGGCGTCGACCATCCGCACATCTTCGGTCAGGTCTCGACGTTGCTCGCCGCCGGCGGCGAGCTCGCGGCCTTTCACGTCGCCGAGCCGGCGCAGGCCGAGGGCTTTGCGCGCATGTATCCGCAGGCCAAGCGCGTGCACGACGAGCGCGAGATCCTCGAGGACGGCTCGATCCAGGTGGTCACCTCGGCCTCGATCCCGAGCGAGCGGGCGCCTCTCGGTGTGCGCGTGCTGCGGCACGGCAAGGACTTCCTGGTCGACAAGCCCGGAATGACGACGCTCGCGCAGCTCGCCGAGGTGCGGCGCGTGCAGCGCGAGACCGGCCGGATCTACTCGGTGTTCTTCTCCGAGCGCTTCGAGAGCCGCGCGACCGAGCGCGCGTCGAAGCTCGTCGCCGAGGGCGCGATCGGGCGCGTCGTGCAGACGATCGGCCTGGGCCCGCACCGCGCGAGCCTCGCGCAGCGGCCGAAGTGGTTCTTCGAGCGCGAGCGCTACGGCGGCGTGCTCTGCGACATCGCCTCGCACCAGGTCGATCAGTTCCTGCACTTCACCGGCGCGTACGATGCCGAGGTCGTGGCGTCGACGGTGGCGAACTGGGCGCATCCCGAGCATCCGGGCTTCGAGGACTTCGGCGAGCTCCACCTGCGCGGCAATGCGGCGACGGGCACCGTGCGCGTCGACTGGTACACGCCCGACGCGCTTCCGACCTGGGGCGACGGCCGCCTCTTCGTGCTCGGCACCGAGGGCTATCTCGAGGTGCGCAAGTACTGCGACCTCGGCGGCGCGCCGGGAGCCGACCACCTCTTCCTCGTCGAGCGCGGCGAGCTGCGCCGCTTCGACTGCCGCCACGATGCGCTTCCCTTCGGTCCGGCGTTCGCCGCCGACGTGCGCGACCGCAGCGAGACCGCGATGACCCAGGCGCACTGCTTCCGCGCCTGCGAGCTGGTGCTGCAGGCACAGGCGCGTGCTTTGCGGCTCGGCCATCTGGTCGGGGACCCGGGAGCCGCGTCGTGAGCGATCGGCTCCGCGTCGCCGTGGTCGGTCTCGGGATCGGCTTCCAGCATCTCACGGCCTACCGCGACCTGGGCGACCGCTTCGAGATCGCCGCGGTCTGCGACACCGACGCCGGCAAGCTCGGGCTCGCGAAGCTGCTGTTCGGCATCCCGTTCACGACCGAGCGCTTCGATGAGCTCGTCGCGCGCGACGGGATCGATGTGATCGACATTTGCACGCCGCCGGTCGCGCACGTTCCGATGCTGCGCGCTGCGCTCGCGGCGGGCCGCCACGCGATCTGCGAGAAGCCGCTCGCCGGCTCGCTCGCCGACGTCGACGAGCTCGCGCGCTGCGAGGCCGCCTCGAAGGGCCGGCTCATGCCGATCTTCCAGTACCGCTTCGGGCGCGGCATCGCGCGGCTGCGCCGTCTGGTCGCCGAGGGCGTCGCCGGGCGCTGCCATCTCGCGACGGTCGAGACGGCGTGGACGCGCGGCGCCGACTACTACGCGGTGCCGTGGCGCGGCCGCTTCGAGAGCGAGCTCGGCGGCGTCTGCGTCTCGCACGCGATCCACGCCCACGATCTCCTGTACTGGCTCTGCGGGCCGCCGCGCTCGGTCTTCGCCCGGCTCGCGACGCGCGTGAATCCGATCGAGAGCGAGGACTGCGCGGTCGTCGCGCTCGAGCTCGAAAGCGGCGCACTCGCGACGCTTTCGGCGACGCTCGGCTCGGCGCGCGAGATCTCGCGACTGCGGCTGTGCTTCGAACATCTCGTCGCCGAGAGCAGCCTCGCGCCTTACACGCCGGGCGCGGAGCCGTGGACGATCACACCGGCCTCGGCCGAGGCGCAGCGGCGCATCGACGACTGCCTCGCCGGCTTCGACCCCGGCGCCGAGGGCTACCCCGGACAAATCGCCGCCTTCCACGCCGCGATCACGACCGGCGCGGCGCTCCCGGTGACGATCGCCGACGCGCGCGCCTCGCTCGAGCTCGCGACGGCGATCTACCACTCGTCCGAGACGGGCCGCCCGGTCGAGCTGCCGATCGGCGCCGATCACCCGAAGTACGCCGGCTGGCGTCCAGCCGAGGGCGCGATCCGAAGATCTGCGCCCGACTCGCGGCGCTAGGAGATGAGCCCAGCGCGCTCCCGCGACTCACTCGCCTGTCGGCTACGGAAAAGGCCGTGTTCGCCACAACGCCCGCCTATGCCGAGAAAGAGAAGCCGCGCGTGGCCGACTTAATTCGGGCAGTCTGGCCGCTCCGGATACCCGCTTGACGCGAGTGGCTCTGCATGATCTGCTGCTAGTCAGACGTGGCGACGGCCGCAAACTGATTGGGAGAGGCTCATGCGTGCGGTGTTGATCGGTGCAATTTCATTGTTGGCGTTGTCGTCGACCGCCTGCGTGGGTTTTCTCTCGGCGCCTGTGGTTCCGCCAGCGGCGTTCGTCTTTACGAGCATCTCGGCGCCACTGGATACTCAGTTCGAGTCCACACAGACGGGGCCGAAGCGCGGTGAGGCGACTGCTACCAACATTCTCGGCCTCGTGTCGTTCGGCGACGCCAGTGCTCGCGCTGCCGCTCAAGACGGTGGCATCAGCAGCATCAAGCACGCGGACTACGAGTACATGAGCGTGCTTGGAGTGTTCTCGCGCTTTACGACCGTCGTATACGGCGAGTAGCCCGCGAGATGGCGCGTTCTCTTGCGACCCGGTGGTTGCTGCTGGGCTTGCTCGCGATGTGGTCGACCGGGTGCCTTCTGCCTCAGTCGGGCGGGTACGACGCCCCTGTTCGGCCGGCGCTGGGATTCCTCTACGGGAGTCATCGCGCCCCTCTACAGCTGGATTTTCGCGACACGTCGTTCGGGACGAAGAAGGGAACCGCGCAGGTCCACTACATCCGCGACATCCTGATCACCGGGCTCCCGCTGGCGTCGTGGGGGTCAGCGTCGATCCAGGACGCGGCCCGCGATGGCGGCATCACGCATGTGCGGCACGCCGACTACGAGGTCATGAACGTGTTGGGCCTCTATGTCGAGTTCACGACGATCGTCTACGGCGACTGAGGGCAATCGCAGATCTCGCAACGGCGCTCGACCGGGCCTCGCTCAGCCCACCTTCTGGAAGCCGATCAGGCCGCCGCCGTCGAGCACGATCGTGTGGCCGGTGACCCAGCCGCTGGAAGCGTCGTCGGCGAGATAGAGCGCGGCGGCGGCGACGTCTTCGGGCTCGCCGAGGCGCTTCAGCGGGTAGGCCTTTGCGACCTGGTCACCGCGGCCTCCTTCCCAGAGTGCGCGCGCGAAGTCGGTGCGGATCAGGCCGGGTGCGATCGCGTTCACGCGCACGCGCGGGCCGAGCTCGGCGGCGAGCTGCTTGGTCAGGTGGATCAGCGCGGCCTTCGAGACGTCGTAGACGCCGAGGATCGGGTTGGTCGCCAGGCCCCCGACGCTCGAGATGTTCACGATCGCGCCGCCGTTCTCGCGCATGAAGCGGCGCCAGGCGAGCTGGGTCCAGAAGAGCGGGGCGGTCAGGTTCACCTGGAGCGTTTTCTCCCAGCGCGGCAGGTCGACGTCGATCGTCGGGCCGGCGTAGGGATTGGTGGCGGCGTTGTTCACCAGGATGTCGAGCCGGCCGAGCCGGTCGAGCGTCGCGCCGATCACGCGCTCGGCGTCTTCGGGCCGGCCGATGTTGCTGGTCTCCCAGTGGGCGCTCGGCCCGATCTCTTTCGCGGCGGCTTCGCAGCCCTCGGCCTTGCGCGAGGTGATCATCACCTGTGCGCCGGCGCGCGCGAATGCGGTCGCGATTCCCTTGCCGATTCCCCGAGAGCCGCCCGTGATCAGGGCGACCTTTCCGTCCAAGCGCAGTGCCATATGCGCCGCATCATGCCATGCGGGGCGCGGAATCCGCGATCGCGCGCTACGCTGGCGGGGTCCGGGCGAATCGACGCTCGACCGTGTTCGCGTTCGCGACATGCGAACGAGCGGAGGAGTCGTCTTGAGTGAGCCTGCACTGGCCACGGCGATCGAGGCCGATAGCTACGTCGAGAACCCGCGCATGCGCGAGTGGGGACCCGGCCGGGTGATGCAGATCGAGGGAGCGAAGGCGGTCGTCTGCTTTCGCGACGCGGTCGCGGAAGCTCCGGGCGACGGGCTGAAGACGATGGTGCTTCGCTCGCTAGAGCCCTCGGGCGTGCAGAGCGATCTCTGGCTCGACAACCTGCCCCCGTTCAAGCAGGGGAGGTTCCAGGTCAGCCAGCCGCGCGTCACGGTCCAGCAGGGAGCGGACGAGCTCGTGCGGCAGTTCGCGGGCGGCTTCGCGGATCCGAGCTACCTGGAGCGCGAGCGCGCGCCGCGCGCGGGCGCCCACGCGCTCTTCGTCGAGTCACTCGGCGGCGGGCAGGGCGAGCGGCTGCTCGCAGGCGGCGATCTGCCCGAGCTCGCCAAGCGCGCGCTCGAAGTCGCGAAGCGCGCGGGTGTGCTGAATCGCGTCGAGCTCGCGGTGCTCCGCGACGGGCTCGCGGACGGCGCGGGGGCGAAGGGTTTCTTCGCCGCGCTCTTTCAGCTGCTCGGGCTGGCGGACCAGCCGGGTCCGGCGCTCGCCGATTACCTCGAGACCGTCGCCGAGCTCTCGCTCCCGGTGAAGACCGCGGCCTCGAAGTGGAGCCTCGCCACGGCGCTTCCGTTCCTGGCGCGACCGGACGCGTTCCTGCTGCTCAAGCCCGAGGTCAGCAAGCCGGCCGCGGACCGGCTGCGCTTCGACCTGGCCTACCAGGTGGAGCCGAACCCGCGCACCTGGGACAAGCACCTGCGCATGGGGCGAGCGCTTCTCGAGCGGCTGGCTCCTCTGGGCGCGCAGGACCTGATCGACGTGCACGCCTACCTGGGGTTCGTCTCGCGCTACGGATCCAGCCGCGCGCACGCGTAGCCGGAGACGACTTCCTTCCCGTCCTGGTTCACCGTCACGACGGTGAGGTCGGCCAGCGCCACGCCGTTCTCGTGGCGGATCGCGTCGACCACCGCGCGCGCGGTGAGCGAATCGCCCGGCCAGACCTGCGCGACGAAGCGCACGCCGTACTTGGTGAGCCGCCCGTCGCCGACCCAGTTGGTGAGCATGCGGCCGGTCGCGCCCATGCTGAGCATTCCGTGCGCGAACACCGTCGGGTAGCCGGCGACCTTGGTCGCGAAGACCTCGTCGGTGTGCACCGGGTTGTAGTCGCCCGAGGCGCCCGCGTACATGACGAGCTGGGTGCGCGAGAGGTTCTCGATCACGACCTCCTCGCGCGCGTCGCCGACCGAAAGCTGGCTGGCTCGAAGCGGCATCTGCAATCCTCCTAC
Source organism: Deltaproteobacteria bacterium (assembly GCA_016875225.1). Taxonomy (NCBI): domain Bacteria; kingdom Pseudomonadati; phylum Myxococcota; class Myxococcia; species Deltaproteobacteria bacterium. The sequence continues at coordinate 80,148 of VGRW01000003.1, read as the reverse complement.
TTCTGCTCGATCACGCGCTCGGTGCGCACACCGACACCGCGCGCGGTCACCACGAGCTCGCCGCTCGCGTCGTAGTACTCCGTAATCGACTCGGAGAAGTGCAGCTTGCCGCCGCGCTTGCCCTCCTTCTCCCAGGTCTTGCCGGGCTTCGTCTTCGCGGTGAGCACCATTCCCGCGACCAGCGGCCGGTGGTACTCGAAGTGCTGCTCGGCGTGCAGGCCGCCCGCCGCCGCGCCGCTCGGACGCGAAGCGCCCGAGGCGTCCGCGCCGGCCGGCTCGCGCCGGATCCCGCTCGGCTCCTTCGCGGAGCCGAACCAGGGCTGGCCGATCTTCGGGCGCAGGAAGTAGTCCGGGTCGAACTGCGCGGACGCCTGAGTGAACGTCGGCGGCGCCGGAATCGCGCCGAGCTCCGACTTCTTCGCGACCTCCTCGTCGGAGTAGATCGGGTTCGGGTCGTTGATCGCGCGCGCGAACATCAGGATGTGGCTCGCCTCGACCGGGAACTTCTTGATCGCCATGCTAGAGCCCGAAGTCCCACGACTCGCCGGCGTGGTAGCGCTTGAGCACGTTCTTCGCGATCAGCAGCCGGTGCACCTCGTCGGGGCCGTCGGCGATGCGCAGCGTGCGCGCGCCCTTGTACATGGCCTCGAGCGGCAGGTCGCTCGAGACGCCCGCGGCGCCCCAGACCTGGATCGCGCGGTCGACCACGCGCTCGAAGGCGGCCGGCACGAAGATCTTGATCGCCGAGATCATCGTGCGGATGTCGCCCCCCGCGTCCATCACGTGCGCGCAGTGCAGCGTCATGAGCCGCGCGCTCTGGATGTCCATGAACGAGTCGGCGATGAAGCCCTGGATGAACTGCTTGGTCTCGAGCTTGCCGCCGTGCACCTCGCGCTCGATCGAGCGCTGCACCATCAGGTCGAAGGCGCGCCACATCTGGCCCACGGCGTTCATGCAGTGGAAGACGCGTCCCGCGCCGAGCCGGTCCTGCGCGGCCTGGTGGCCGCTGCCGCGGTGCCCGAGTGCGTTCGTGATCGGCACGCGCACGTTGTCGTAGATGATCTCGCAGTGGTCGCCGTGCTCGTGGCCCCAGACCGGCACGCTTCGCACCACATTGAAGCCCGGCGTGTTGGTGGGCACGATGATCTGGGTCATGCGATCGCGCACGCCGCTCTCGCCGCCGTCCTCCTCGGTGCGGCACATCACGATCGCGAACGCGGCGCGCCGGCCGTTGGACGTGAACCACTTGTGGCCGTTGATCACCCAGTCGTTCCCGTCGCGCACCGCGCGGGTCTTGATCGCGTACGGGTTGGAGCCGGGTTGGTTCGGCTCGGTCATCGAGAAGCAGGACTCGATCTCGCCGCGCACCAGCGGCTCGAGCCACTTCTTCTTCTGCTCCTCGGTGCCGTACTTCACCAGGATGGTCTGGTTGCCCGAGTTGGGCGCCTGGCAGCCGAACAGGCCCGACGAGAACGGGCTCCAGGCGAGGATCTCGTTCATGTAGGCGTGCTTCAGGAAGCCGATCCCCATCCCGCCGTATTCCTCGGGCAGGTGCGGCGCCCAGAGCCCCGCCTGCTTCACCTTGCGCTGGATCGACTGGTACAGCTCGCGGCGCTTCTCGGGGCCCCCGTAGCGCAGCGAGTTCTCGTTCGGAATGATCTCCTTCGTGACGATCTCGGCGGTTCGCAGGCGGATCTCGTTGATCTCATCCCCGAGTCCGGTGACAGGTGCGACCTGCATGATGCGGCTCCTTCGCTTTTCGCGGCCTGCATTCTACGCCGCCGCGCTCGCTCTTGGCCTCTCGACGGGCTGCGGCTTCGGCGTGCCGTCGATCTCGGACCAGGAGCTGCTCGCGCGGATGGAGGCGAGCGACGCGCCGCTCGTGCTCGATGTGCGCTCGCCCAAGGAGTTCGCGGCCGGGCACATTCCCGGGGCCGTGAACCTGCCGTACGACCAGGTCGAGGAGCGCATCGACGAGCTCGGACCGTCGCGCGACCGGCAGGTGGTGGTCTACTGCGAGCGCGGTCCGCGCGCCTTCCGCGCGCTCGGCACACTCGAGGACGCGGGCTTCGCCGACCTGCGCCACCTCGAGGGCGACATGAGCGGCTGGCGGCAGAAGCAGCTGCCCTGCACGGGCTGCTAGCGCTTCTTCCCTCCGGCACCGAACGACTCCAGGCGCTTGGCCATGTCGGGCCCGGCGCCCGGGCTGTTCGCGCGCTCGTAGGCGAGCGCCTGGCTGGCGGGCAGGTCCTGCCCCTCGCGCAGCAGCTTCTTCTCGGTGCGGAGCGTGAACCAGGAGTTGGCCGCGATCTCGCGCGCCAGCCCGAGCGCGTGCGCCGCGAGCTCGGCGTCCGGAACGCAGGCGTTGGCGAGCCCGATCGCGACCGCTTCACGCCCCGTGACCGCGCGGCCGCTGAACATCAGCTCCTTCGCGCGAAGCCCCCCGATCCGGCGCGGCAGGCGCTGGCTCATGCCCCAGGTCGGCGTCATTCCCCACTTGCCGTGCGTGTCGGCGAGCTTCGCCGACTCCGCGACGACGAGAAGATCGCAGGCCAGCACGAGCTCGAGCGCGCCGGTGTAGCAGTGGCCCTGAACGGCGGCGATCACCGGCTGCGGCAGGCGCTCGATCGCCTCGAGCGTCTCCGCCTGGAAGTGCGGCGACGGCGCGCGCTCGCCGGCGCGGATCGCGTTCAGGTCGTTGCCGGCCGAGAACGAGCGTCCGGCGCCCTGCAGCACCACGCAGCCCACGGACCCGGTCTCGTCGGCCAGGCGGTCGACGTGCGCGCGCAGCTCCTCGAAGAGCTTCGGCGAGAGCGCGTTCAGCACCTCGGGGCGGTTGAGCGTCAGCACGGCCACGCCCTCGCTGTCGTCGCGAAGCACCAGACCCGCCATCGCAGCCACTCCCGCTCGGTTCGTGCCGTCAGTGTCTCACGACTCTCGCTCGCCGCGCGCACCGCGAAGAGCGAGGTCGACGCCGCCGAGCCGACGGTTCTCGGCGGGCTTTCGCGGATGGCCGCCCATCTGCGCGAGCACCAGGAAATCGGCGAAGGCGCCCTCCATCGAGCTGCTGAAGCCCTGCAGGTCCTGGACCTTGTTGATCGCGAGCTTCGCCATGCGCAGGGCGCCGTGCGGCTGGTCGGCCACGCGCTTGGCCCAGGCGACCGTCTCTCGCTCGAGGTCCTCGCTGGCAATCACGCGATTCACCAAGCCGAGCTCGCGCGCCTCCTCGGCGCCGATGAAGCGCGACTCGAAAAGCAGCTCCTTCGCTTTGCGCGCGCCGACGTCCCATGGGATCGAGAAGTACTCGACCTGTCCGGCGAGGAAGCGAGCATCGGGCGAGGCGAAGACCACGTCCATCGCCGCCGCGATCATCCAGCCGCCGTAGATGCAGTAGCCGCGCACCATCGCGACGGTGGGCTTGGGCAGGTTGCGCCACTTCAGCGTGTAGTCGAGGTTGTACCTCCGGAACGTCTCGTACTCGAGCAGGCCGGTGTCGGGAATTCCGCGCAGCTTGCGGTCCTCGATCTGCTCCGGCGTTCCGAGGTCGTGGCCGGCGGAGAAGTGCGCGCCCTCACCGCGCACGATCGCGACCTTCACGGCCTTGTCGGCGCAGGCGCGGTCGAGCGCGGCGTCGAGCTGGTCGAGCATCTGCCAGCTCTGTGCGTTTCGGTAGCGAGGGCGATCGAGCGTGACCAGCGCGACGGCGCCGTCGACTTCGTAGCGGACCACTTGCGGCTCCATCCGTGTGCGCCTCCCTTGCGCCCCCGATCATCTCATTCCCGCCGCCGGCGCGGTGTATAGCCGCCGCGCGCGCGCGCCGAAGATGGGTTCGATGGAGACTCGTCCCGCTCGACACATTCGGCTGGCGCGGCTGGTCACGTGCGTCGCGATCTGGCTCGGGCTCGCGGGATGCAGCTGGCTGTACGGTCCGGCGGTCGAGCTCCCCGACGACATGGCCGAGGCGGTCGAGCGGCCGGGGATCGGGGCGCGGGCGCTGCTCAGGGCGCAGCAGAGCGAGCTCGAGCTCGCGAGCTGGGGTCCGGCCCTTCTGACTTCGGTGGAGTCGCTGGGCGCGGGCGTGGATGCGTCGCGGTCGGACGCGCTTCGCGCGGCGATCCGGCGCGCCTATGCCCCGCAGCGGCTCTTCGACCGGATGGCGACGAGCGTGTCGGCGTCCTGGGATCCCGACGCCGCGCGCGAGCTTCTCGAGTTCCACGAGTCCTGGCTCGGCAATCGCATCCTGCGCGCGCAGTCCACCCGGCGCGACGCCCGTACGCTCGCGAAGTTCCAGGAATGGAGCCGCGGCTTCGAGCTCGCGCGGCACTCGAGCGCGCGCGTGGAGCTGCTGCGCCGGATCGACCGCGCGCTGCTCACCTCGCAGACCGCCGTCTGGCTGAACCGGGCGATGCTCGACGCGGGGCTCGGCTCGCTCGGCGAGAGCCTTCCCCCGGAATCGGCCGGGCCGATTCGCGCGCTGCGCCAGCGCTACGCCGGAGAGGAGCCGGGGCTCTACGCGCTGGGAGAGGATCAGGTGCTGCGCTGGAATCTCTACGCGCTGCGCTGGATCTCGACTGCCGACCTCGAGCGCTACGCGCGCTTCGCGGAATCGCCGGCCGCGCAGTGGTGGGTGGTGGGCAGCGCTCGCGCGTACCGGGTGACGCTCGCCGCCGCGGGCGAGGAGCTGTTCCAGGCGCTCCGGCTTCGCGGCTCGTACTGATCAGCGCGGGAAGATCCGCGCGAGCCGGCGCAGCGTCGTCCGAGGCAGGACGAGTCCGGAGGCGAGCGCATTCTCGTCGAGCTGCTCCGCGCGCGTCGCGCCGACGATCACGCTCGCGACCTCGGGCCGGCGCAGGCACCACGCGAGCGAGAGCTGCGCCGCGGTCACGCCGAGCTCCTCCGCGAGCGGCCGCATCCGGTCGACGCGCGCCAGGTTCTGCTCCGAGAGCAGCGCCTCGAGAAAGCGCGCTCGCGCGGCGATCGTGATCCCGCTCCCCTCCGGGCGCGCGCCGCCGGCGTACTTCCCGGTCAGAACTCCCTGCGCGAGCGGGCTCCAGACGATCTGGCCCAGGCCCAGGCGCGCATGCGCGCCGAGCAGGTCGCGCTCGACGTCTCGTCGCAGGAGCGAGTACTGCGGCTGGTTCGAGATCGGCCGGTAGCCGCCGGTCGCGTCCGCGATCCGACACGCGCGCGCGACCAGGTCTTCGCTCCACTCCGAGACGCCCCAGTACAGGATCTTGCCCTGGCGGATCAGGTCTTCGTACGCGCGGACCGTCTCCTCGAGCGGGGTCTCGGGATCCGCGCGGTGACACTGGTGCAGATCGAGGTAGTCGGTGCCGAGGCGGCGAAGCGACCCCTCGACGCTCTCGAAGACGTGCTTGCGCGAGAGCCCGCGGTCGTTCGGGTCGTCGGACATCGGGAAGAAGCACTTGGTCGCGAGCACCAGACGCGTTCGCGGCAGACCCGAGAGCGCGCGGCCGAGCGCGCGCTCCGCCTCTCCGCCGGAGTACGCATCGGCGGAGTCGAAGAGATTCACGCCCAGGTCGAACGCGTGGCGCGCGATCCGCTCGCTCGCCGCCGCATCGACGCTGCCGCCGAGCGTGAGCCACGAGCCGAGCGCGATCTCCGAGACGCACAGGCCGCTCGCGCCGAGCCGCCGGTACTTCATCGCGCCTTCTCGTTCAAGAGCGCCTCCGAGGCTGCGATGCTAACGGATGAGCCCGCGAGAGTCAGAAGTCGTCGTGCGCGAGATCGAGCGTCGCCACGCCCGCGGCGAAGTCGACCAGCTCCCAGACGTCCACGCCGACGTCGATGCCGACCAGGTAGAGCATCGCGCCCGCGCCGACCTCGCCCGCGCCGTACTCGGGGGCGTTCGACGCGCTGCCGAGCTGCGCGAGCCCCGCGTCGAAGCCGCTCTGCCCCTCGGTTCCCACGGGAAGCGGCAGACGCGCGCGGCCGCGCGGACCGGGCAGTCCCAGCCAGAGCGCCTGGTAGTCGCCCGCGAAGAGCGGCACGTAGCGGGTGACGCGCGCGCCGACGGCGAAGCCCGAGCCGACGCGAACGCGCAGCCGCACGACGTCGCAGAGATCGAAGAGCCGGTTCGGAAGGTACGCGGCGATCGTCCACGCGAGCTCGCCGGTCGAGCGCTCCGGCGCATCGGATTCGGCTTCGGCCTCGGCGCCGGCACGGCTCGCGCAGAGCAGCGCGCACACGATGAGGGCGCCCGCGCAGGCTCGGATCCGGTGCTCTCTCACACCCACCCCCTGCAGGATGCGTAGCCGCTCCGCTCTCGCGCCGCCAGCGCAGCGGGCGATCTCCGCGGGATATGATCGCCGCGCATGCCACGCGACGCGGTGATCTTCGACCTCGGGGGAGTCGTGCTCGACTCGCCTCTCCACGCGATCGCGCGCTACGAGCGCGAGGCGCAAATCCCGGCGGGCTTCGTGAATCGCGTCGTCGTTTCGACCGGGCCGCAGGGCGCGTGGTCCCGGCTCGAGCGCGGCGAGCTTCGCGTCGAGGAGTGGGTGCCGGAATTCGAGCGCGACTGCGCCGAGGCGGGGCAGGCGATATCGGCGGCGCGGATGATGGAGGCGATCCGCGGCGCGAGCGAGCCGCGGCCGCGCATGATCGCGGCGATCCGCGCGATCCGTGTGCGCGGCCTGCGCGTCGGCGCGCTGACGAACAACTGGGTCGCGGAGGAGCCCGCCGCGAGTCGCCTTGGCCAGGAGCTGCGCGGGCTCTTCGACGCCTTCGTGGAGTCCGCGGTGGTCGGCCTGCGCAAGCCGGACCCGCGCATCTACCGGTACGCGTGCGACGCGCTCGGCGTCGCGCCCGAGGCCTCGATCTTCCTGGACGACATCGGCGCGAATCTCAAGGCGGCGCGCGCGCTCGGCATGCACACGATCAAGGTCGACTCCGCGGAGCAGGCCATCGCCGAGCTCGAAGCGGTGCTCGGATTTCCGCTGGGCTGAGCCGCCGTGCGGCTCGCGAGCGTCAGGAGCGCCCGTCGCTCACGAGCGCGCGCGCGCAGAAGCGGACCAGGTCTTCGAGCAGCGGGCCGCGCTCGATGCCTGCGTGGGTTCCGTAGCGGAGACCCTGCTGCACCAAGCCCACGATCGCGTGCGCGATCACGGCCGGATCGTAGTCGCCTCTGAGGTCGCCGCGCTGCATCCCCTCGCGAAGCGACTGCGCGAGCGAGAGCGCCAGCCGGTCGCGCAGGCAGGCCCCTTCGCTCGCGCCGGCCGCGATCACGCTCGCGTCCGCGAACGCGGCCGGAAGCACGCCCGGGTGCCGCTCCGAGTACTCCAGGATCGCCTCCAGCGATTGCCGCAGCCGGCCGGCGAAGTCGCCCGCGGTCGCGTGCGCGCGCACGCATTCCATGAGCTCGGCCGCGGCCTCGTCGGTGAAGGCGAGGAACGCGTCGCGCTTGTCTTCGAAGTGCAGGTAGAAGGTCCCGGTCGCGACGGCCGCGGCGCGCGCGATGTCCTGCGGGCGCGTGGCGTCGTAGCCGCGCTTCACGAACAGGCTTCGCGCCGCGTCGAGAAGCTGGCGGCGTGTTTGCGCCTTGCGCAGCTCGCGTCGCGTCGGCGGGTCGAGCCGGGAGATCGAGGTCCTGGAACTCATCCGCGCGATTGTTTGTCAGGGCCGCTGCCGAGTCAAAGCCGCTCGAAGACCCGGTAGCGGTTCAGGCGGCCCGTCGCGCCGTCGCTCGAGAACGCGAGCCGCGGCGCGAGCGGAAGCCCGGCGAGCAGGCGCGTCTCTTCCGCAGCGTCGGTGTGGTGGCAGTAGCGGAGCCGGGAGGAGTCGTCGGATCCCCAGCGCAGCAGGACGTCGCCGGGCTCGAGCTGGCCCGACAGCTCCGCCGGGATCTCGCGCAATGCCTTCCGCTCGAAGCGGGGCTCGCCACCGAAGTCCCAGAACGTGAGCGCCAGGAAGCCGCCCTCCTCGACGCGCGCGGCGAGCGCGCGGATCAGCTCGCGGCGGCGCGACTCGCCGGGAACGTGGTGGAGCAGGCCGAACGCGGCGACCAGGTCGAAACGCTCGGCCGGGAGCGCCCGTTCCGGCGGCTCGAGCACGAGGTCCGTCTGCAGCAGGCGAACCCCGGGCACGTGCGCGAGCGCGCTCGCGGCCAGCGCCAGAAGGGGTGCGCTCGAGTCGATCCCGCAGTACAGAAAGGGAGCGCCGAGCGCGTCGCAGAGGAAGCTCGCAAAGCGGCCGTTCCCACAGCCCGCGTCGAGGATCGAAGCGCGCGGGCGGCCGCGGAGGAGAGGCAGAATCTCGTGCCAGCCGGGCCACGGCGCGCTCCTCGTCCGGGCGAACTCGGCGGCGGACTCGCGGTAGAAATCCCGGTTCAGGGCGGCCAGCGCGATCGCGGTGGTCTGGTTCACGGCAGATTCATCTGGGGGTTCCGTTGCACTCGAGCCGCAGGGAGTTCGATCCGCGGGCACACGAGGCCGGGCTCGTGTCGGTCCTGCGCGAGCTTGCGGAGCTGCCGGGCTTCGACGAGCGCGCGCTCGAGGCGCTGCTGCGGCGCCACCCGCGCGCAGGGAACGGGCTCTTCTCGCGCTCGCAGCTTCTCGCGGGTCTGGCGGAGTTCGGGGCGAAGCTCGCGCTCGGGGGTCGCGAGGCGGAGCTCGCCGAGCGGCTGCGGCGCAGGCGCATCCGTACGCTCTCCGGTGTCGCTCCGGTCACCGTCTTCACGAAGCCCCATCCCTGTCCGGGTCGCTGCATCTTCTGTCCGACCGACGCGCGCATGCCCAAGAGCTACCTCTCCGCCGAGCCCGGCTGCCAGCGCGCCGCGCAGTATGGCTTCGATCCGTTCGAGCAGACGGCCGGCCGGCTGCGGGACTACCGCGCGATCGGCCACGAGGTGGACAAGGTCGAGCTGATCGTACTCGGCGGCACCTGGTCCGCGTACCCGCTCCCGTACCGGATCTGGTTCGTGAAGCGCTGCTTCGAGGCGTTGAATCGCTTCGGAGACGCCGCATCCGAGCCGGACCGCTCGGAGCGCGCGAGCTGGATCGAGCTCGAGGCCGAGCACGGTGCGAACGAGCGCGCCGCGCTCCGCTGCGTCGGGCTGTCGCTGGAGACGCGCCCTGATCTCGTCTCGGAGCGCGAGGTGATCGATCTGCGCAGGCTCGGCGCGACCAAGATCCAGCTCGGTCTGCAGAGCCTCTCCGACGACATCCTCGCGCTGAACGAGCGGGGCCACGGCGTGCGCGAGGCGCGCGAGGCGATGCGGCGCCTGCGCAGCGCCGGATTCAAGCTGCACGCGCACTGGATGCCCAACCTGCTCGGATCCTCGCCGGCGGAGGATCGACGCGACTTCGCCCGCCTCTTCGAGGATCCGGAGCTCCGTCCGGACGAGCTGAAGATCTACCCGTGCGTTCTGGTCGACGGCGCCGATCTCGGCGCGAGCTGGCGCCGCGGAGAGTGGCGGCCGTACACGGACGAGGAGCTGGTCTCGCTGCTCGCGGACTGCATCGCGCGAACTCCGCGCTGGACTCGCCTGACCCGGATCGTGCGGGACATCTCGGCGAAGGACATCGTGGCCGGGAGCACGACCGCGAACCTGCGCGAGCTCGCCGATGCGCGTCTGCGCGAGACCGGCCGCGCCTCGAGCGACATCCGCGCGCGCGAGGTGCGGGCCGAATCGCCGGAAGACATGGAGGCGCGGTTGCGCGAGACCGCGTACGCCGCGGCAGGTGGCCGCGAGCACTTCATCGAGCTCGAGACGCCGTCCGAGCGGTTGCTCGGGTTCGCTCGCCTCTGGCTGCCGGGCGAGCCGGCCTGGCTCGAGGAGCTGCGCGGTGCGGCTCTGCTCCGCGAACTCCACGTCTACGGGGCGCTTGCGCCGCTGGGCCGGCACGCCGCCGGCCACGCCCAGCACCGCGGTCTGGGCCAGCGGCTCCTCGCGCGCGCCGCCGACCTCGCGCGCGCCGCCGGCTTCCCCCGCCTCGCCGTCATCTCCGCCGTCGGAACCCGCCCCTACTACGAGCGCCGCGGCTTCAAGAGCACCGGCCTCTACCACTCTCTCGACCTCTGAAACGAGAGCGAACGCGCGCCCGGTGCGAGACCGCAAGGCGCGCCGAAGGCGCGCCGCGCAGCGAGGCGAAGCCGAGCGAAGTGCGGGTGGCCGGGCTTCGCCCGGCCGGGCCCCGCTAAGGCTCGAAGTCCCGCACCTTCCGGGCGATGACTCCGACGTGGAAGAGCGGAGCGCCGTAGGTCGTGAAGCGGTGCCGGTAGCGCTGCTGGGTCGCCACGTTCATCGCGCCGCTCTGGATCATCCGGTGAACCGTGCGCGCGAAGCGGGAATCCCGGCCGCCCTCGGCGGTCTCCGCGTTCAGGTGGAAGGCGACCCAGCCATCGGGCGCGAGCAGATTGAACGCCTCGGTGAAGGCGTTCGGCGCGGGCTCGTCGGCGGCGAGCGCGTCGACGCAGACGAGACAGTTGAAGTCGTAGTTCATCAGGTCGTCGCGCTGCGCCTCGGAGAGCCGCCGCATGTCGAGCAGCAGGTAGCTCTGGTACACGTCCGGGTGATCGCGTTCCGCCGCGAGCACCGCGGCGTTCACCGAGTCGATTCCGATCACCATCGGAATTCCCAGCGAGGCGAGCTCCTCGCCCATCCAGCCGTTGCCCGCGCCGAGGTCGATCACGCGCAGATCCGCGGCGCTCTTGCCGGCGGCCCGCAGCTGTCGATCGAGCATGTGGCTCAGCGCGCCCGGCGCATTGCCGCGCAACAGCGTTCGAACCAGCTGCTCGTACACCCCCGGCCATTCCCAGACGCGCGAGTCGCCGCGCAGCCGAACCTGGCGGAACGTTCCGCCGTCCTCCACCAGGAAGTAGCCCGCTTCCTTCCCGTTCTGTGCCGCCGCATCGGGCAGGGCGACCTCGCGCAGCCCGGCCGCCAGGCCGGGACCGGGGCGCAGAACGGACTCGGCCGGAGCACTCATCGCCTCTCCTGTGTCGACTGGATGCGTCGGGGGACGCGAACCGGGGAGTTCAAGGAAATTCAAGACTGGATATAGAAGAGAACGGCTCCGGAGTAAAGGGGTTTTCTGGCCTCCGACCCGCAGGGGGATCCGGCCGTAACGCCGCGAGGGCATTCGGGTACTCTGACTTCCATGAAAGAAGCTCAGTCAGATCGCGTGGTCATCGTGACGGGTGGAAGCGGTGCGTTAGGCCGCGCCAACCTGGCCCGGTTCCTGGCGGCCGGTGACCGGGTCGTGGTGCCGTGGATCGTCGCGAGCGAGCGCGACGCGATCGAGGCCGAAGAGGCCCGCGCCCTGGCCGCGGGCCGCCTGGTCCTGGTGCGAGCCGACCTGACCGAGGAATCGGGCGCCCGGGCCGCCGCGGAGGCGCTTCCCGGAGCGGAGGTTCTGGTGAACGGCGTGGGCGGGTTCACGGGCGGCACCGGTGTTCACGAGACGGAGCTCGACGTCTGGGAGCGGATGCTCCGGATCAACCTGCGGACCGCGGTCGCGATGAGCCGGGCGGTCCTGCCCGGAATGCTCGCGCGCGGGCGCGGCTCGATCGTGAACGTCGGCTCGCGCGCCGCGTACGAGTGCCCGGCCGGTCTGGCCGCGTACGCCGCGGCGAAGTCCGGCGTGCACGCGCTGACCCTGACGCTGCAGCGCGAGCTAGCGGCCAGCGGCGTTCGAGCGAACGCGGTCGTGCCGGCGACCATCGACACGCCGGCCAACCGGGCGGCGATGCCCGACGCGGATTTTTCGAGCTGGACTGCGCCCGCGCGGATCGCCGAGGTGATCCACTGGCTCACCCGCCCGGAGAGCGAGGGCGTGCGCGGAGCGCTGATTCCGGTCTGAGGCCGGGGCGCCGCTCAGCGCTCGCGCAGGAAGCTGTTCGCCAGCGCGTCGACGTACTCGTTCCAGCGCGAGCCGTCGTGGGCGCGAATCCAGCGCAGCTCCACGCGCGGATGCGCGCGGGCGAGCCGGTACAGGGTCTGCACGAGCTCGAGGTTCGCGATCGGCCCGGTCTTGCGCTTCCAGCCGTTGCGCTCCCATCCCGCGGCCCACTCGTTCACCGTCTTCACGCAGAGCTCGCTATCGGAGAACACCGTCGTGCGCGCGTCGTCGGGAAGCGCACGGAAGGCCTCGATCAGGGCCGTGAGCTCCATGCGGTTGTTCGTCGTCGCGGGATCGCTGCCGTGCTTCTCGACCACGACGCGATCGTCGTCGACCCAGACGAAGCCCCAGCCTCCGGGTCCGGGATTGCCCTCGCAGGCTCCGTCGGTGAACACGCCGCTCTTCGGACCGCCGTGATGCTTCTCGAGCACCTGCGCGGGCGTGAGCAGGGCACCGTTTCGCGGTCGACTCATCGGCTGGGAACTCCCTCGGGCTTCTGGTTTACACTTCCGCGATCGGGACGCCACGGCCCGGCACGAAGGAGCGCTGCGAATGGCCCAGGAGATCGTGATCACCGACGAGATGAAGGCGCAGATCGGCAAGGAGTCTCCGCCCTGGATCCACGAGGTGACGACGACCAGCGTGCGCATGTTCGCGCGCGGCGTCGGCTACACCGACCCCGTCTACTTCGACGTCGACGCGGCGCGTAAGGCCGGCTATCGCAGCCTGCCGGCGCCGCCCACGTACCTGGGAACGCCCGTGTTCATCCCCGGGCGCTCGAGCGACACGTTCAGCGGACCGACCGAGAATCAGCCGTCCGTGAAGCACGGGCTCCCGGGCCTGCTCGATGGTGGCACCGAGACCGAGTACTTCGACCAGATCTGCGCCGGCGACAATCTCGTCGTGGTGAGCAAGGTCGCGGGGCTCGACGTCCGCGAGAGCAAGGGCCTGGGAAAGATGCTGATCACGACCAGCGAGACGACCTACACCAACCAGCAGACCGGAAAGCTCGTCGCGCGTCAGCGCGCGCAGGCGATCTTCTACTAGGAACGGGAGACGACATGGCAGTCACATGGCAGAGCATCCAGGAAGGTCAGACGCTACCCGGGCTCGACAAGCAGCCGGGCGTCACGCAGCTCGTGAAGTACGCCGCCGGCTCGGGCGATTTCAATCCGCTGCACCACGATCCGAACTTCCCGCAGGCCAAGCAGATCGGCTCGATCATCGTGCACGGTCGCTTCAAGTACGCCTCGCTCGGCGAGCTGGTCTCGAACTGGCTCGGACACAACGGCCGGATCCAGAAGATCTCGTGCCAGTACCGCGGCATGGACATGCCCGACCAGCCGATCCGCTGCCGCGGCACCGTGAAGCGGAAGTGGGAGGAGGGCGGGAAGAAGCTCGCGCAGGTCGAGATCTGGACCGAGGACGCGCAGGGCAAGAAGACCACGCCCGGAGAGGCGGTCGTCGTCTTCGCGTAGCGCCGATCAGAGGCGAGCGCGGCGGCGCAGGACCTCGTAGAGGGCGATCGCCGCGGTGTTGGAGAGGTTGAGCGAGCGGAGCTCGGGATCCGCCATCGGCACGCCGACCAGCCGCTCGCGGTAGCGCTCTCGGATCGCGGCGGGAAATCCAGAGCTCTCGCCGCCGAAGATCAGCACGGTGCGCGGCCCGCAGTCGACGTCCCAGAAGCAGCGCTCCGCGTCCGCGCTGAAGAAGACCGGCTCGCCGAGCGCGGGCAGCGCGGGCTCGAAGCTGGCCCAGTCGGGCCAGATCCGCGGCGCCACTCGCACCCAGTAGTCGAGCCCGGAACGGCGCACCGCGCGTTCCGAGAGCGAGAACCCCAGCGGCTCGATCAGGTGCAGCTGCGCGCCGGCGGCGAGGCAGGTCCGCCCGACGCTGCCGGTGTTCCAGGGAATCTCGGGGTGCACGAGCACGACGTGCAGATCGTCCCGGGTCGCGATGGGAGTGCGGCGCATGGCCGGCACGATCGCAGAGCCCGGTCCGCTTCGCGAGCGGCTACAGTGCGGCCCGATGGAAGCCGTCGCCCTCTCGCCGCGGCAGGCGCGCGCCTGGCTCGCGCAGGCCGCGCGCCGACACGAGCTGACCCGGATCGGTGTCGCGCGGATCGAGAAATGGCCCGAGCTCGCGCGCACGCGCGCCTGGGTCGAGCGCGGCTACGCCGGCGAGATGGGCTACATCGCACAGCGCATCGAGGAGCGCGAGGATCTCGAGCGCGTCTTTCCCGGCGCGCGCTCCGCGATCGTGGCGGCGCTGGCCTACGACACCGACACCCCCGACTCCCGCTCGTCGCGCGAATCGGGGTGGGGCTGGGTCTCGCGCTACGCCTGGGGAGACGACTACCACGGCGTGCTGGGCGCGCGGCTCGACGCGCTCGCGCGCGAGCTGCGCGCCGAGTTCGCCGGAGCCGCGTTCCGCCGCTACGTCGACACGGGGCCGCTGCCGGAGCGAGCGATCGCCGCGCGAGCGGGAATCGGCTGGGTCGGGAAGAACGCCTGCGTGATCGATCCGGAGCTCGGCTCCTATCTCTTCCTCGGCGTGATCCTGACCGACCTCGAGATCGCGCCCGACGAGCCGGTCGTCGATCACTGCGGCAGCTGCCGGAGCTGTCTCGACGCCTGCCCGACCTCGGCATTCCCCGAGCCGGGAATGGTCGACGCGCGGCGCTGCATCTCGTACCTGACGATCGAGAAGCACGGCGCGATCTCCGAGGAGCTTCGCGAGGGCATCGGCCCGCACGTCTTCGGCTGCGATCGCTGCCAGGAGGTCTGCCCCTGGAACCAGCGGCACGGTCGCCCGCTGTCGGGCGAGCCGTTCTTCGCGCCGCGCGGCGAATGGCTCGCGCCGGCGCTCCGCGAGCTTCTCGCGCTCGACGACGAGGGACTGCGAGCCAGGCTGCGCCGCTCCGCACTGCGCCGCGCCGGGCCGACCAGGCTTCGCCGCAATGCGCTGATCGCGGCCGGAAATTCCGGTGAGCCGGGGTTGCTCGAGCTCGTGGACCGCTTTCTCGACGCGGAAGATCCGGCCGTCGCCGACGCGGCTCGCTGGGCGCGCGCGCGACTCAGCCGCGCGCGGTCCTGACCAGCAGGCCCGGATCGTCCGACATCAGTCCGTCCACGCCGAGCGCGAGCAGGCGCCGCATCTCGTCGGCCTCGTTCACGGTCCAGACGTGGACGAAGAGCCCGAGCGCGTGCGCGGCCTGCACGAGCTCGCGCGTCACGAGCGGTCGGCCGAACGCATCGGGCGGAATCTGCAGCGCGTGGCCGCGCGGCGCGAAGGTCGAGAGGCGCCCCTCGGCGGCCGCCTTCACGAACTCGATCACGTCCGCGGTCGAGGAGCCGAGCGCGGTGCCCGGATCGAGCGCGGCGATGGTGGCGAGGATCGGCTCCTCGGCGGCCGCGAGGAGCACGCGCGAAGCCGCGTTCGCACCCCGCACCATCCGCACGACCTGCTCGGCGATCGGCGGCTCCGCCTGCTTCACCTCGAGGTTCAGATGTACGCCCGAGAAGGCTGCAAGCACTTCGGAAAAGCGCGGCACCCGCACGCCGCAGCCGCGGAACGGGAAACTGCGGCCGTCGGGGCTGAAGCGGTAGCCGGCATCGAGGCGCTCGAGCTCCGCGAACGAGAGCGCCGAGACCGGACCCTCGCCATCCGTCGTCCGCTCGAGCTCCGCGTCGTGGAGGATCACGATCTCGCCGTCGCGGGTGGCGTGGCAATCGAGCTCCAGGTACGGGACGCCCCGTTCGAGCGCGCGCGTGAACGCGGGGAGCGTGTTCTCGGGCGCCTCGGCGCTCGCGCCGCGGTGGCCGAAAAGATGCGGGCGCGGGATGTCGAAGTAAGGGTGCATGCCGCTACGCTACGAACATGAAGGCGTCGTTGACAAGCGGCGTCGGGCCGCGAGCCTGATCCGGAAGACCCGATGAGCGTTCTGACCCGCGACGCGATTCTGCGAGAGATCGAGATCGGCAGGCTTCGCCTCGAGCCGTTCGCCGTGGACCAGGTCGGCGCCGCATCGATCGATCTGCACCTCGGCACCGGCCTGCGCGTGCCGATCGAGAACGGGAACACGCCGATCGAGGTGACCGACGACGCCGTTGCCGACCTCGCGACCCGCCTGATCGCGTTCGACGAGCCGTATCTGCTCGCGCCCGGCCAGACGGTTCACGGGATCACGCGCGAGCGCATCTTCCTGCCGCCGGACATCTGCGGCTGGCTCGAGGGGCGCAGCCGGATCGCGCGCCTGGGGCTCACGGTCCACGTCACGTCGGGCTTCGTTCAGCCCGGCGTCTCCAACCACCAGGTCCTCGAGATGAGCAACGTCTCGGGGCGTGCGCTCCGGATCCACCCGGGCATCCGGATCTGCCAGATCGTGCTGCAGCGCTGCGAGGGCGAGGCGATCTACCGGGGGCAGTTCGCCAGCCAGAACGCTCCGTGAGGGCGGTGGCGCAGCGCGTCCGCGGCGCCCGCGTACGCGTGGGCGGGGAGGTCGTGGCGCAGATCGATCTCGGTCTGCTGGCGCTCGTCGGTGTCGCGCGCGACGACGCAGAGCGCGACGCGCGCGCGCTCGCGGAGAAGCTGGCGCACCTGCGCGTCTTCCCGGACGCGGCCGGAGCGATGAACCGATCGCTTCTGGAGACCGGCGGCTCGCTCGCCGTCGTGTCGCAGTTCACGCTTCTGGCCGACGCGCGAAGAGGCCGGCGCCCGAGCTTCGACGCTGCGGCGAGGCCCGAGCACGCCGAGCCGCTGATCGAGCGGGTGGTCGCACACGCGCGGTCACTCGGTGTGACCGTCGTCACCGGGGTCTTTCGCGCCGAGATGGAAGTCGAGCTGGTGAATGACGGTCCGGTGACGCTGATCCTCGACACGGCGGGGGTTTTTTAGGAATCTTCGCGGCCATGAAGAGCGTTTCCGTCCGGAGTCTCGCGTCACTGGCGCTGGTCATCGCACTCTCGCTCGCCACCTCGGCCCACGCAGAGGAGAAACGCGAGCGGAATCTCGCCGCGCACTACGGCCTCGGCGTGGGCGCTGCGATCTGCTCGCTGGTCTACGGACCGGTGAAGATCGTCTACGCGACGCTCGGCGGGATCACGAGCGGCCTCGCCTGGGTGCTCACCGGTGGCCGCACGGACGTCGCGCGCGAGATCATCGTCGCGTCGGTGCGGGGCGACTACGTCGTCACGCCCGAGAACCTGGCCTTCGCCGAGCCGCTGATCTTCACGGGTCGCGACTCCGCGCTCGACGAGCCGCCCGCGGCCGACGATTCCACGGAGTGGCAGTGAGCCGGCTCCGCAGTTGAGGCGCGTCGCGCTCGGCCTGGCGCTCCTGTCTCTCGCGCTCGGCTGCCGCGAGGCCTCGACTCCCGCGGCCGAGCCCGCCGTGCCCTTCGACCTTCCGCTGGTCGGCGGCGGTCGTGTATCGCTCGATTCGCTTCGCGGTCACGCCGTGCTCCTCGATTTCTGGGCCACCTGGTGCGCGCCGTGTCTGCTCGAGATCCCGGAGCTGAACGCGCTGCAGGCCGAGCTCGCGCCAGACGTGCGCATCCTCGCCATCTCGATCGACGGACTCCCGGACGAGGAGCTCGCGCGCTGGGTGGCCGAGCACGAGATCGCCTATCCGGTGGCGCAGGCCTCGACCGATCTCGCCAGCGCCTACGGGGCCGACGCATTTCCGTTTCACGTCCTGCTCGGGCCCGATGGAACCGTCCGCGAGCGGCTCGAGGCCGGCTTTCACGACCGCGCGGAGCTTCGCGCCCTGATCGAGCGCCACTTCCCCCGCTAGCTCAAGCGCTCCTGCGCGGCCGTCGATCTCTCGGGATGGCCGGAGGCGGGGACTCGCGCCCATGAAACCCGAAGAGATCGAAAGGCGCTTTGCCAAGGGCGAGACGATCGTCGAGCGCGGCTCGACGGAGCGCATGCTCTACGTCGTCCGCCGCGGCAACGTCCTGATCCACGTGAACGAGGGCCAGGCTCCGTACCTGCTGGGCCCCGGCGACATCTTCGGCGAGGCATCGTCGATTCTCGCGCGGCCTTCGCCGTTCCGGGCGCAGGCGGAGGGGGACACGTGCGTCCTCGAGATCGACGTCGCGCTGCTCAACGCCCTGATCCGCGAGAACACGGAGTTCGCGTTCCGCCTGATCCAGGTCCTCGCGGAGCGGATCGGCCACGCGCGCGAGGAGGCCGTGGCCGAAGTCGTCCCGCTCGAGCCCGAGCCCCCGCGCGAGTCCGCGAGTCAGGATCCGCGCGCGCTCGCCACGCTCGCTCGCGCGATTCTCGAGCGGCGGATTCCCGGCGAGGTTCCCACGCCGGTGAAGGGCAAGCTCATGGATCTCGCGGTCGCCGCGAAGCTGCCGATCAAGCCGGCGTACCTGTGCCTGCAGGAGCTGCTCGACCGCCGGCTCGTCGGTCTGGTCGACGACCAGCTCACCGTGCTCGAGCCGGACGAGCTCGCGCTCGTTTCGCAGCGGAGCGGCTAGCCCAGCTTGCTTCCGCCGGCATCGCGGGTTAGAAACGCGCGATGCGCCGCCTCCGAGTGTTCCTCGCCGCGTGTGCGGTCTTCACCGCGGCGCTGCACGAGGCCCGCGCGCAGGAAATCGAGCCGACCGCGCCGCCGCCGCCCGCGGCGGCCGCGCCGGACCCGGGGCCCGAGTTCTCGCTCGTCGCCGACGAGGTCACCTACGACAGCGAGCGCGACCTCTACGAGGCGACCGGGAACGTGCGGATCCAAAAGGTCGGCGGGCGCGTGCTCACGACGGACTGGATCATCTTCAGCGGCGCGACCCGAACCGGCGTGGCGACCGGCGAAGTGCGCGTCGTCGACGAGCAGAACACGGTGCTCGCCGAGTTCGCCGCGGTCGATCTCGACTCGAGCGTCGCGATCGCGGTGCGCGGGTCGCTGGACAACCCGACGCCGGGGTTCGCCGTTCGCGGCGAGACGATCAAGCGCACCGGCGTGGACACCTTCGAGATCGAGAAGGGCAGCTTCAGCACCTGTCGCTGCCCCCCCGATGCGACGCGCCGTCCGTGGGAGATCGAGGTCGCAGACGCGGATCTCGAGCTCGGCGGCTACGCGGTCGGCCGGCATCTCTGGTTCAAGATGTTCGACGTTCCGGTCCTCTACGTGCCATGGCTCGTGTTTCCGGTGAAGACGGAGCGGCAGACCGGGTTTCTGATGCCGAGCTTCGCGCAGTCGAGCCGGAACGGCACCGAGCTCGGCTTGCCCTTCTTCTGGGCGGTGAGCGAGAGCGTCAATCTCACGCTCGAGCCGCAGTGGATCAGCCGGCGCGGCTGGAAGCCGACGTCGAACCTCGAGTACCTGATCGGAGAGGACGGGCAGGGGCGCGGCGGAGGCTCGATCCTGCCCGGCGATCGCAAGGTCGATGGCGACGAGGATCTCTACTTCAGCGACGACCGCTGGGCTTACTGGCTGCGGCACGACCAGCCGCTCGCGGAAGGCGTCCGGCTGGGCCTGGACGTGAATCGGGTCAGCGACAACGAGTACGCGGTGGATTTCAGGGATCTCGGCAGCGATGTCGAGCACCAGCGCCAGCTCGACAGCGCGGGCTGGATCACGGCTTCGGGCCTCGGGCTCTACGGCGACGTCGTCGCTTCGATGAGCGACGATCTGCAAAACCCCAACGACCTGGACCGCGACGGGTACTTCCTGCAGATGCTCCCCGACCTGCGCGCAGGATCGCTGCCGCGCGCGTTCTTCGGATTGCCGTTCCGAACCGGGCTCGACACGCGCTTCACCAACTTCGTGCAGAGCTCGGCAGACGGCACGCTCTTCGGAGTCGTGGGCGGAGTTCCGGGCCAGATCGGGCCGGTGAACGGGCAGTTCTTCGACACCGGCGAGGACGGCCGCTTCACGGGAGCGGAGCCCGGTGCGAGCGGGGCCGTCGATCTCGTCGACAACGATCGGGACGACGCCTCCAACCCCGACGCCAAGACGCGGACCGAGGGCGACGGCGTGTTCCAGGAGGGAGAGCTGCTCGCCGCGCACGGCCAGCGCATCGACATGTACCCCACGCTCGCGCTGCCGCTGCAGCTCGGGGTGTTCGAGCTGCTGACCGAGGGCGGGCTGCGCGAGACGTTGTACTTCCCGAGCCTGGGCGACAACGACAGCCGAACGCTCTACACCGCGCGCGGCGATCTGCGCGCGCGCTTCGGACGCGAATTCGCGGTGGCGACGGTTCCCCTGCAGCACATCGTGGAGCCGCGCGTGGCGTTCGCCGGCGTCTTCGCGCCGGACCAGGAGGACAACCCGCTCTTCATCCCCGAGGCGCAGCGCGCCGATCCGCGCCTGATCGATGCCGACATCCGTCTGGTCACCCGCAACCCCAGCGATCGAGTGGCCGACGCGCGCTTGCTCCAGGTCCAGCTCTCGAATCGCCTCTACGGTCCGTCGCCGGACGACGCTCTTCCCGCCCGGCTCTACGGCGAGCTCCGCGTCGGCTCCGGCTACGACTACGAGGCGCAAGCCTTCACGCGGATCTTCGCGCTCACGGAATTCCGGCCATCGCGCGAGTTCCTGATCGGACTCGACGCGGGCTGGGACCCGGAACAGCACGAGATGCGCGACGTCTCGGCCACGGCGGGCTGGGAGACCGAGGCGGGAAACCAGCTGCTCCTCGGCTATCGCTTCAACCGCGACCCGAGCACGATCTTCGAGGACTTTCTCGGCCGAGGTCAGATCTTCGACGAGGGCGACGACCCCGACGAGAAGGTGAACCAGCTCAACCTCTCCGCCTACATCGTGGCGACGAGCCGGCTCGAGCTCTACGCCGACGGCTTCACCTCGATCGGCAGCTCCGGTACGGACGGTGGGCGCGTCGGCGTGGTGCTGATCTCGGGCTGCAAGTGCTGGGATCTCGTGACCGAGCTCGAAAAGCAGGCGCGCCCGGACGACACTCGCTTCACGATGCTGGTGCGAATCACCGGCCTCGGTGAGCGGACCCGCCCCACGAGCGGACAGCGCGGTCGGTATGGGGGCCTGTACCGATGAGCGCCGGGCCGCCAGAGGTTGACGCTCCCGAGGGCCTGTGAGAAAGTGCCGCGCGATGAAGGCGGTGGCGCCATGGTACGGCCGGACCTCGAGACATTCCGCACGCTCGCGCGCAGCGGATCGGCCGTCCCGCTCGTCCGAGAGGTCCTAGCCGACCTCGACACGGCCCTCGCGATCTTCCTGAAGGTCGACGACGGCCGCTTCTCCTTCCTGTTCGAGTCGAACGAGGGCGGGGAGCACTGGGGTCGCTACAGCTTCATCGGGATCGGTGCGCGGGCGATCTTCCGCGCCCACGCGGGGCGCGTCGAGATCCGGCGCGGAGACGAGCTGCGCGAGCACGAGCTGGCCGCGGACCGCAGCGACGATCCGCTCGATCACCTGCGCCGACTGCTCGCGGAGCTCGCGCCCACCCGGCTCGACGACCTGCCGCGTTTCGCGGGTGGGGCGGTCGGCTACGTCGCGTACGACTGGGTTCGGTACGTCGAGCGGCTGCCGGAGCGGGCCCCGGACACGCTCGGCGTTCCCGACTGCTACTTCGTCTTCCCGGAGACCGTGCTCGTGCACGACCGGACGCGACAGCGGCTGTCGATCATCCACGACCTCGAGATCCGCGCGGGCGAGTCGCCTGACGCGGCGTACCAGCGCGGCCTGCGCGCGCTCGACCAGGTCGAGCGGAGGCTGTCCCGACCGACACCTCGCCCTCCGGAGGCCGCGGCCGAGCCCGCCGCGCTCGAGCCGGTCTCGAACGTCACGCGCGAGCGCTTCGTCGAGATGGTCGAGCACTGCAAGGAGTACATCCACGCCGGAGACATCTTCCAGGTCGTGCCGTCCCAGCGGATCACGCTGCCGAAGCGCTGCGAGCCGTTCCTGATCTACCGCCAGCTCCGCGTGCTCAACCCCTCGCCGTATCTGTTCTTCATGCGCTGCGGCGATCACGTCGTGCTCGGCTCCTCTCCCGAGATCCACGTCCGGCTCACCGACGGGCGCATCGAGCTGCGGCCGCTCGCGGGCACCGCCCCGCGCGGCGCGACGCCGGAAGAGGACAAGGAGATCGAGAAGCGGCTGCTCGCCGATCCGAAGGAGCTCGCGGAGCACGTGATGCTCGTCGACCTGGGCCGCAACGACGTTGGACGCGTGGCGGAGATCGGCTCGGTGCTCGTCGACGAGTTCGAGGTGATCGAGCGCTACTCGCACGTGATGCACATCGTCTCGAACGTGCGCGGGCGGCTGCGCGCGGACAAGGACGCGGTCGACCTGCTGCGCGCGACGTTCCCGGCGGGAACGGTGAGCGGCGCGCCGAAGGTGCGCGCGATGGAGGTGATCGAAGAGGTCGAGCCGGAGCGGCGCGGCTTGTACGGGGGCTGCGTCGGCTACTTCGACTACTACGGGAACATGGACACCTGCATCGCGCTGCGCACGCTGCTCGTGAAGGACGGAAAGCTCTTCGTCCAGGCGGGCGGGGGAGTCGTCGCGGACTCGGATCCAGAGAAGGAGTTCCAGGAGACGCTGCACAAGGCGGGCGCTCTGCTGCGCGCGATCTGGCTCGCGGGGACGTCGACATGAAGCTGCTCGTGATCGACAACTACGACTCGTTCACTTACAACCTGGTGCAGTATCTCGGCGAGCTCGGCGCCGGCTCCGACGTGGTGCGAAACGACGCGATCGACGTCGAGGAGATCGGCCGGCGCGGAATCGACGCGATCGTGGTCTCGCCCGGGCCCTGCACGCCGAACGAGGCAGGCATCAGCGTTCCGGCGATCCTGCGCTGGTCCGGGCGGATCCCGATCCTCGGAGTCTGCCTAGGCCACCAGTCGATCGGACAGGCCTTCGGCGGACGCGTGGTCCACGCCAAGCAGCTCATGCACGGCAAGACCTCGTGGATCCACCACGACGGCGAGAACCTCTTCGCGGGACTTCCCGCCCCGTTCGAAGCCACGCGCTACCACTCGCTCGCGGTCGCGCGCGAGGGGCTGCCGGACACCCTGCTCGTGACCGCGCAGACCGACGACGGCGAGATCATGGGCCTGCGCCACGCGCGCCATGCGGTCTTCGGCGTGCAGTTCCACCCCGAGTCGATCCTGACCGTGCACGGAAAGGATCTGCTCGCGAACTTCCTGCGGATCGCGCGCGATTCGGGCCGAGGGAGGGCGGCCTGATGTCCGCGGCGCTCGAGCGAGCCCTCTCCGGCGCGGTGTTCTCGCGCGCGGAGATGCGCGTGCTCGTGCGCGAGATCATGAGCGGCGCCCTCGACGAGGTTCAGATCGCCGCGCTCCTCGCCGCATTTCGCACGCGCGGCGAGACGCTCGACGAGATCGTCGGCGCGGCCGAGGCGATGCGCGAGCTGGCGCTGCCGTTGCCCGAGGCGCCCGCGGGCGCGATCGACACGTGTGGAACCGGCGGCGACGGCGCGAACACCTTCAACATCTCCACGGTCTCCGCCATCGTCGTCGCGGGGGCGGGCGTGCCGGTGGCGAAGCACGGCAACCGCGCGGCCTCGAGCCGCTGCGGCAGCGCCGAGCTGCTCGAAGCGCTCGGGGTCGCGATCGAGATTCCGCCGCAGGCGATGGCTCGCGCGGTCGGCGAGATCGGCTTCGGCTTCCTGTATGCGCGCGTCTGCCATCCAGCGATGGCGCGGGTGGCGCCGGTCCGCGCGAAGCTCGGCGTGCGCACGATCTTCAACCGTCTGGGTCCGCTCACCAATCCGATGCGCGTGCGCCGGCAGCTGGTCGGCGTCGCGACCGCTGCGCTGGTCGAGCCCACGCTCGCCGCGCTGATCGAGCTCGGCGTCGAGCGCGCGTGGGTGGTTCACGGGCAGGACGGGCTCGACGAGCTCTCGATCTCGGCACCGACGCGCGTCGCCGCGTACGCGGACGGCCGGGCCGAGCATTTCATCGTCGGCCACGGCGATCTGGTCCCGGCATCGCCGCGCGAGCAGATCGTCGGTGGCGACGCCGCCGAGAACGCGCGCATCGCGCGGGCGGTTCTCGGCGGCGAAAAGGGCCCGAGGCGCGATGCGGTTCTGCTGAACTCCGCGGCGGCCCTCTGCGTCGCGGGGCGGGCGCCCGACCTGCGCGCGGGCATCGCGATCTCGGAGCAGGCGCTCGACAGCGGCCGGGCGAGCGAGCTTCTGGAGCGCTTCGTGGCGTTCACGCGCGGTGCTTCGCGATGAGCGTGCTCGAGACCATCCTCGCGCGCAAACGCAGCGAGGTCGCCGAGCTGCGGCGGTCGACCGGAGAGAGCGCCCTCCTCGCGCGGGCGCGCGATGCCGGGCCCGCGCGGGGCTTCGCGCGTGCGCTGAGCGTCGGCGCGCGGCCGCGGGTGATCGCAGAGTTCAAGCGCGCCTCGCCGTCGAAGGGCGAGATCCGCGCGGGCGCCGACGCCGCCGAGATCGCGCGGGCCTACGCGGCCGCGGGCGCGGCGGCGCTCTCCGTGCTCACCGATCGCGAGTTCTTCCGCGGCTGCCTCGACGATCTGCGCCGGGCGCGCGCCGTCTGTGCGCTTCCGGTGCTGCGCAAGGACTTCACGATCGACGCGATCCAGATCCTCGAGGCGAGGGCCGCGGGCGCGGACGCGGTGCTGCTGATCGTGGCCGCGCTCTCGGATCGCGAGCTCGGCGAGCTGCTGGCGTGCGCGCGCGAGGTGGGCCTGGACGCGCTGGTCGAGGTGCACAGCGAGGCCGAGCTCGAACGCGCGCTCCTGCTCGACGCGGCGCTGATCGGCATCAACAACCGCGATCTCGCGACGTTCAAGACCGACGTCGCGCGGACGCGCGAGCTGCTGCCGCGCGCGCACGGCCGCACCGTGATCAGCGAGAGCGGCCTCGACTCGCGCGAGGTGATCCGTGCGCTCGACGCCGAGGGCGTGCAGGCGTTTCTGGTCGGAGAGGCGCTGATGCGCGATCCGGATCCCGGCGCGGCCCTGCGCCGGCTGCGGGGTGTGACGTGACGCTGGTGAAGATCTGCGGGCTGACGAGTCTCGACGACGCCGAGCTTGCCCTGGCGGCCGGAGCGGATGCGGTCGGTCTCAACTTCGTGCCCGGCACGCCGCGCGCGATCGACGTGGCGAACGGCCGCGCGATCTCGGCCGCGCTCGCCGGACGCGCGGTCCGGATCGCGGTCTTCCGCGACGCGCCGCGGGACGAGGTGGAGCGGATCGCGCGCGAAGCGGGTGTCGACGTCGTGCAGCTGCACGGCAGCGAATCGCCGGAGTACGCGGCGTCGCTGCCGTTCCCGGTCCTGAAGGTGATCCCGGCGGATTCGCGCGCACTCGACACGGCCGCGCGCTACCCCGAGGCCGACATCCTGCTCGACTCGCCGTCGGGCGGCGGCTCGGGGAGCGGCTGGAACTTCGCGCTCGCGCTCCCGCTGGTCGAAGCCGGCCGGCGGGTCTGGATCGCCGGAGGGCTGGGCCCGGAGAACGTGGCCGATGCGGTGAAGCTCGCGTCACCGTACGGTGTCGACGCATCGTCGGCGCTCGAGTCGGCCCCGGGCCGCAAGGATCCCGCGCGAATGCGCGCGTTCGTCGCGGCCGTGCGCGCTGCGACGCCCGCGCGCGAGCGCCCGGATCTGCGCGGCTACTTCGGACGCTTCGGCGGCCGCTACGTGCCGGAGACGCTGGTGCCCGCGGTCGAGGAGCTGGCCGCGACCTGGGAGGCGTTGCGGCGCGACCCCGCGTTCTGGAACGAGCTCGCGGAGGAGCGACGCGCCTACATCGGCCGGCCGACGCCGCTGTACTTCGCCGCGCGCGCGAGCCAGGAGCTCGGCGTGCGCGTCTGGCTCAAGCGCGAGGACCTCGCCCACACCGGAGCGCACAAGATCAACAACGCGGTCGGCCAGGCGCTGATCGCGAAGCGGATGGGCAAGCGGCGCGTGATCGCGGAAACGGGCGCGGGCCAGCACGGCGTCGCGGCCGCGACCGCGTGCGCCCGCTACGGCCTCGACTGCGAGGTCTTCATGGGCGAGGAGGACACGCGCCGCCAGGCGCTGAACGTCTTCCGCATGGAGCTGCTCGGCGCGAAGGTGCACGCGGTGACCTCGGGAAGCCGCACGCTCAAGGACGCGATGAACGAGGCGCTGCGCGACTGGGCGACGAACGTGCGCAGCACCTACTACCTGATCGGCTCGGTCGCCGGTCCACACCCGTACCCGATGCTGGTGCGCGACCTGCAGGCCGTGATCGGCGAGGAGGCGCGCGCGCAGATCCTGGCCGAAGAGGGACGCCTGCCCGACGTCCTGATCGCCTGCGTGGGTGGCGGCAGCAACGCGATGGGCCTGTTCGCGCCGTTCCACGGCGACACTTCGGTGCGTATGATCGGCGTCGAGGCGGGCGGCGAGGGCGTCGGCTCGGGTCGTCACGGGGCCTCGCTCACGGTCGGAACTCCCGGCGCGCTGCACGGCAGCTACTCGTACGTGCTGCAGGACGACGAGGGTCAGATCTTCGAGGCGCACTCGATCTCGGCCGGCCTGGACTATCCGGGAGTCGGACCGGAGCACTCGTTCTTCAAGGACTCGGGCCGCGCGGAGTACGTTCCGGTGACGGACGCCGAGGCGCTCGACGCGTTCGTCTGGCTCTCGCGAATGGAGGGAATCATTCCCGCCTTCGAGAGCGCGCACGCGATCGCCGAGCTGCGCCGCCGCGCAGCCCGGCTCGAACGCGGCGCGATCGTCGTCCTGAACCTCTCCGGCCGCGGGGACAAGGATGCGATGGAGGCGAAGCGGTTGCTCGGCGAGAGGCTCGCGCGATGAGCCGGACGAGGCGGCAAGCGAAGCGCGCAGCGAGGCGAAGCCGAGCGAAGGGGGTGGCGCGGCTGCGCCGCGCCGGGACCCCGGGACGTGACGCGATGGAGGCGAAGCGGTTGCTCGGTGAGAGGCTCGCGAGATGAACCGGATCGACCAGGCGCTGGCGCGGGCGCGGAGCGAGAAGCGCGCGGCGCTGATCGTCTTCGTGACGGCCGGCGATCCGGATCTTTCGACCACCGCCGAGCTGATCCCGGAGCTCGCGGCCGCGGGCGCCGATGTGATCGAGCTCGGCATTCCCCACAGCGATCCGATCGGCGAGGGGCCGACGATCCAGGTCTCCTCCCAGCGCGCGCTCGCCAGGCGCACCAGCCTGTCGCAGATCCTCGATCTGGTTCGACGCGTGCGCACGGTGAGCGACGTGCCGCTGGTGCTGATGGGCTATCTGAACAACGTGCTCGCCTACGGCGAGGAGCGGCTCGCCCGCGATGCGTCCGCTTCGGGCGCGGACGGCCTGATCGTCGCCGATGTTCCGTTCGAAGAGACGGCGGCCCTGTCGCGCGCCTGCGCCGAGCACGGCGTGCAGCGCGTGCTTCTCGTCGCGCCGACGAGCACGCCCGAACGAACGGTGCGGATCGCGGCGGCCAGCCGCGGCTTCGTCTACTGCGTCTCGGTCACCGGCGTGACCGGAGCCAGGCGCGAGCTGCCGGCGGATCTCGAGCAGCTCGTGGCCCGGATCCGCCGCGTCACGACGACGCCCGTCTGCGTCGGCTTCGGCGTCTCGACGCCCGAGCAGGCCGCGCAGGTCGCGCGGCTCGCCGACGGCGTGATCGTGGGCAGCGCGCTCGTCTCTCGGATCGATGCCGCGCCCGACCGGGATTCGGCGGTCCGATCGGCGCGGTCGTTCGTGGCGGAGCTCAGCCGCGCGGTCCGCTCCGCGCGGCCTTGAGCCAGTCCGCGTAGCAGCTGCGGACCTGCCGCTCCGTCGCCTCCCAGGCGCCCGAGTTGTCGATCACCACGTCGGCGAGCGCGCGCTTCTCCTCGATCGGGAGCTGCGAGCGGATCCGCGAGAGCGCGTCCTCGCGCGAGAGGCCGTCTCGCGCCATCACCCGGGCGAGCTGCTGCTCCTCGGTCGCGTAGACGAGCGCGATCCGGTCGAACGGCAGCACCGCGCCGCTTCCGATGCCGGACTTCCTGCCCTCGAGAAGCAGGGGGATGTCGGCGACGATGACCGCCACGCCGCGCGCGCGGTGCAGCTCGATCCGCGCCTGGGTCTCGCGGGTCACGAGCGGGTGGATCAGAAGATTGAGCTTCATTCGCGCGCCCGGGTCGTTGAAGACGAGCTTGCCGAGCTTGGGCCGGTCGAGCTGGCCTTCCGCGATCAGATACTCGCGCCCGAAGGTCGCGACGATCGCTTCCAGACCCGCGCCCCCCGGCGCCTGCAGCTCGCGCACGATCGCGTCGGAGCACTCGACCGCGGCGCCGAGCTCGCGCAGGAGCTCCGCGACGCGCGACTTGCCCGTGCCGATGCCCCCTGTGAGACCGATCAGGATGGAGCCCGATTCCGCCATCGGCGGAGTATAGGCGAGGGCGTGCCCCGGGCGGCGGCCGTGGGGTATAGTCGCGCGCGCCCGAACCGGGCCCTGCCTCGAAGGTTTGCGATGAGCGACCCGAGTCCCAACGAGAAGGCGCTGGCCGCGCTGCGCGACGCGATCGACGCGATCGATTCGCGGATCCTCGCGCTGCTGAACGATCGCGCGCGGCTCAACTCGGAGGTCGGCCGCCTGAAGTCGGCGGGGGGCACGACTCCGTTCGTGCCGGCGCGCGAGCTCGAGATCTTCGAGCGGCTCGAGCGCTCGAAT
This sequence comes from Deltaproteobacteria bacterium, assembly GCA_016875225.1. NCBI lineage: Bacteria > Pseudomonadati > Myxococcota > Myxococcia > Deltaproteobacteria bacterium. The sequence goes on along the minus strand of VGRW01000003.1, from coordinate 51,675 downwards.
CCCGGGCCGTTCCCGACCGCGGCCATCCGGAAGGTCTTCCGCGAGATCATCTCGGCCTCGATCGCCCTGCAGCGCGGTGTCACCGTCGCGTACCTGGGGCCGCCGGCCACCTACACGCACCAGGCCGCGATCCAGCAGTTCGGCCGGATGGCCGACTTGCGTCCCGCCCCGACCACGGACGCGATCTTCGCGATGGTCGAGTCCGGGCAGGCCGAGTTCGGCGTCGTTCCGATCGAGAACTCGAACGAGGGGGTGGTGAGCCACACGCTCGACCTCTTCGTCGAGTCGCCGCTCACGATCGCGGCCGAGATCCACGTGCCGATCCACCACGACCTGCTCTCGAAGCAGGGCGAGCTCCGCGCGATCCGCGCGGTGTACTCGCACCCGCAGGCACTCGCACAGTGCCGCGCCTGGCTCGACCTGAACCTGCCCGACGTGCCGCAGCAGGGCACGCACTCGACCGCGCAGGCCGCGGAGCTCGCGGCGCGCAGCGACGAGATCGGCGCGATCGCGAGCCCCGTCGCCGCCGAGCTCTACGGCCTGCGCGTGGTGAGCGTCGGCATCGAGGACCACGCCGACAACACCACGCGCTTCCTGGTGATCAGCAAGACCGCGCCGACGCGGAGCTCGCGCGACATCACCTCGATCCTGTTCTCGATCAAGCGCGACGTCGTCGGCGCGCTGTACAAGGCGCTCGAGCCCTTCTACCAGAGCGGCGTGAACCTGACGCGGATCGAATCGCGCCCGACCCGCGGCCGCGCCTGGGAGTACGTGTTCTTCTGCGATTTCGAAGGGCACGTCGAGGACCCGAAGGTCGCCTCCGCGATCGCCGCGCTGAGGCCGCGCTGCGACTTCGTGAAGGTGCTCGGCAGCTACCCGCAGGCCGAGGCCACGTCGTGAAGATCCGCGATCTCGTGAACCCCCACGTCCGCGACCTGGCGCCGTACGTGCCGGGAAAGCCGGTCGAGGAGCTGGAGCGGGAGCTCGGCATCGAGGGCTCGATCAAGCTGGCGTCGAACGAGAGCCCGCTCGGACCGTCGCGCCGCGTGATCGAGGCGATCTTCGCGGCCGCCGAGGAGCTGAACCGCTACCCCGACGATTCCTGCTTCCGGCTGCGCGCGGCGCTGGCGACAAAGCTCGGTGTCGGCGGAGATTCGCTCTGCCTCGCGGCCGGCTCCGACGGAATCCTGGAGCTGCTCGCGAAGTGCTTCCTGGGGCCGGGCGACCAGTGCGTCTTCCCGTGGCCGAGCTTCGCGATGTACCCGATCGCGACGCAGGGCGCGGGCGCGAGCGCCGTCCGCGTGCCGCTCGACGCGGAGCTGCGCGCGGACGTCGGCGCCACGCTCGCGGCCGTCGGCCCGCGCACCCGGCTGGTCTTCCTCGCCAATCCCAACAACCCGACTGGCACGTCGCTCGGCGCGGCTGATTTCGCGCGCCTGGTGAAGGAGCTGCCGGAGCGGGTCGTGCTCGTCGCCGACGAGGCGTACGTCGAGTTCGTGCGCCGCTCCGACTTTCCCGACGCCATTGCCGCGCTTCGCGAGCGGCCGACGCTGGTGGTGCTGCGCACCTTCTCGAAGGCCTACGCGCTGGCGGGCCTGCGCGTCGGCTACGCGGTGGGGCATCCCGAGCTGATCGCGTACCTGGAGCGCGCGCGTCACCCGTTCATCGTGAGCAGCCTGGCGCAGGTCGCCGCCTGCGCGGCGCTGGCCGACGGCGAGCACCTCGATCGGATCCGAGCCGTCACGCACGCGGGGCTCGCCCAGCTCGAGGCCGGCCTGCGCGCGCTCGGGCTCCGCTTCGCCGCGAGCGACGCGAACTTCATCTGCGTCGAGGTCGGACCCGGAGCGGACGCCCTGAACGACCGCCTGCTGCGCAGCGGGGTGATCACCCGGCCGCTCGGCGGCTTCGGCCTCACCACCCATCTTCGCGTCTCGGTCGGAACCGAGCGCGAGAACGAGCGCTTCCTCGCGACCCTGGCGCGGGAGCTCCGCAATTGACCCGGCCCGTGTTCGAGCGCGTGGCCGTGGTGGGCCTTGGCCTGATGGGCGGCTCCGCTGCGCTCGCGGCGCTCGAGCTAGGGGCGGCGGGGCAGGTTCGCGGCGTCGATCCGGCGCTGGCCGACGCGGGCGCCATACCTCTGGTGACGCTCCCCGAGGCGGCCGCCTGGGCCGATCTGCTGGTTCTGGCCGTCCCGCTCGAAGTCATGGGCGAAACGCTCCGCGCGGCGGCGCGGCACCTGCGGCCCACGACGCTGCTCACGGACCTCGCGAGCGTGAAGGGGCCGGTGGCGGAGCTGGCGCGAAGGCACCTTCCCTGGCCCGAGAACTGCGTCGGCGCGCATCCGATGGCGGGCGGCGATCGCACCGGCTTTGCGGCCGCCGACGCCTCGCTTTTCGCGGGCGCGCCCTGCATTCTGGCGCTCTCCGGCGGGGAGACCCCTGAAGTAGTGGACCGGATTGAGGAATTCTGGCAGTGTCTCGGCTCCACGACAGTTCGGATGTCGCCCGAGGAGCACGACACGATCGCGGCCACTCTCTCGCATGCGCCGCATCTGATCGCATTTGCTTACGCAGCCGGGCTGCCGCGGGATCATCGACTGGGGTTGGCAGGACCGGGCCTGCGTGATTTCATCCGCATCGCGCGAGCCAACCCCAAGCTCTGGTGCGAGATTTTGCTCATGAATCGCCGCCGCGTCGCCGAAGAGGCAGCGCGATTTTCGAAGAACCTGGGAAGGTTGCTGGACGCATTGAGTCGCGGAGATCGAGAGGGACTCGAGGAAGCGCTGCGAGACGGCCAGGTGATCAGCGAGCGATTGGAACGGAACGAATAGGAGTTCGACGCAGCTAATGTCAGACCAAGTACAAACCCCCACCGCTCCCGCGGACGAGTCGTTCGCGGACCTCTTCGAAAGCAGCCAGACGCTCGCGAAGGAGGGCCAGGTCGTCACTGGCACCGTTCTTTCCGTGGATCCGGAGTTCGTCCTCGTGGACGTCGGATGCAAATCGGAGGGGATGATCGCCACCTGGGAGTTCGCCGACGACGACGGCGTTGCACGGATCGAGGTCGGACAGAAGGTCGAAGTCCTCGTCGAGCAGTCCGAGAACGACGACGGCGTGATCGTGCTCTCCAAGGAGAAGGCCGATCGCCTGCGCGTCTGGGATCACCTGCAGAAAGCCTACGACGATCAGGAAGTCGTCGAGGGCGTGATCAACGGGCGCGTGAAGGGCGGCCTGTCGGTCAGCCTGAAGGGCGTGAAGGCGTTCCTGCCCGGCAGCCAGGTCGATCTGCGCCCGGTGCGCAACCTGGACCGCATGATCGGCGAGAACCAGAAGTTCAAGATCATCAAGTTCAACAAGCGGCGCGGAAACATCGTGCTCTCGCGCCGCGCGCTGCTCGAGACCGAGCGACAGTCGCTGCGCCAGAAGACGCTCGAGATCCTGAAGGAGGGTCTGGTCGTCGAGGGCATCGTCAAGAACATCACCGACTACGGCGCGTTCATCGATCTCGGCGGCATCGACGGGTTGCTGCACATCACGGACATGTCGTGGGGCCGCATCTCGCATCCGTCGGAGGTCTTCCAGGTCGGCGACCAAGTGCGCGTGCGCGTGCTGAAGTTCGATCCCGAGACCGAGCGCGTGTCACTGGGCCTGAAACAGACCCAGCCCGATCCGTGGATCTCGATCGGCGACCGCTACCCGATCGGCCTGCGCCTGCACGGGAAGGTGGTGTCGCTGGCGGACTACGGCGCGTTCGTGGAGCTCGAGCCGGGCATCGAGGGCCTGATCCACATCTCCGAGATGAGCTGGACCAAGCGCGTGAAGCACCCGTCGAAGGTGGTGGCGATCGGCGACGAGGTCGACGTGCTCGTGCTCGAGGTCGATTCGCAGAACCGGAAGATCTCGCTCGGCATGAAGCAGACCGAGCCGAATCCGTGGTCGCTGCTCGAGGAGCGCTACCCGGCCGGCACCAAGGTGCACGGCGTGGTCCGCAACGTGACCAACTTCGGTGTCTTCGTCGGCATCGAGGAGGGGATCGACGGTCTGATCCACGTCTCCGACATCTCCTGGACGCAGAAGATCCGCGACCCCAAGGAGCTGTTCAAGAAGGGAGACGAGCTCGACGCGGTGGTGCTGAAGGTCGACACCGAGAGCGAGAAGTTCTCGCTCGGCCTGAAGCAGCTGCAGCCGAACCCCTGGGACGAGGTGCCGCGGAAGTTCCCGGTCGGCAGCCGGATCAAGGGCAAGGTCACGAGCATCGCGGACTTCGGCGTGTTCGTGGAGGTCGACGAGGGCATCGAGGGGCTGGTCTACGCCTCCGAGGTCGGGCGCGACGTCCAGAACCTGAACGACGTCTGCAAGATCGGTGACGAGGTCGAGGCGCTGGTCGTGCGCGTCGACGCGTCGGAGCAGAAGATCGCGTTGTCGATGCGGGCGATCCTGGAGCGCGAGGAGCGCGCGGCGATCAAGCGCGTCGCGGCGCAGACGGGCACGCAGAAGGCCACGCTCGGCGACCTCTTCTCGCAGGACGCGCTCTCGCGGCTGCGCGGCGGGGGCGGCTCGAGTGGCTCGGACGAATAACCAAAATACGGAGATAGGCGGGTGGGGGACCTCTCGGGAATGACCAAGAGCGACTTGATCGAGCGCGTGTCGATCAAGGTTCCGCACGTCTCGAAGAAAGACACCGAGACGGTCGTGAACACGATCTTCGACTGCATGACCGACGCGCTGCGAAAAGGCGATCGGATCGAGATTCGCGGCTTCGGGAGCTTCCAGGTGAAGGTTCGCGAGGCGCGCGAGGGTCGCAATCCCAAGACCGGCGAAGAGGTCAAGATCCCCGCCAAGCGCACGCCGTTCTTCAAGGTCGGCAAGGAGCTGAAGGAGCGCATCGAGGCCAAGCGCAAGCTCGAGGCCGGCGCTGCGCCGCCGCTCCGGCCCGGTGCGGGTCCGGGCGGTCACCGCTGACGGGCGATCCGCCTTGAGCGGGGATTCGCGCGTGCCGGGGCAGCCGCTCTGGGCGCCCTGGCGCATGGAGTACATCGAGGGCGCGCGCGGGCCCCGCGGCTGCATTTTCTGCGAGCCCGCGACTCCGGTCGCCGACCGCGAGCGCCTGATCCTGTTCCGCGGCCGACACGTCTTCGTGTTGCTGAACCGCTACCCGTACGCGGCCGGCCACCTGATGGTCGCGCCGAACGCGCACGTCGCGAGACTCCACGATCTGGATCCCGAGGCGCGTGCGGAGCTCTTCGATCGCGTCTCTGCGTGCGCCGAGATCCTCGAAGAGGTCTATGCTTGTGACGGATTGAACGTGGGCGCGAACTTCGGAGCCGCGGCGGGAGCGGGATTTGCCGATCATCTGCACTTCCACGTCGTCCCGCGCTGGAACGGCGACGTGAATTTCATGACCTCGATCGGGGAGATTCGCGTGATTCCGACACATCTCGAGCGCACCTACGCGAGGCTGCTGCCGGTCTTCCAGGAGCGAGTCGCGCGATGAGGACCTGGATCTCGCTCGTGCTCGCGCTGCTCCTCGCGCTGGCAGTCGCGTACTTCGTGGCGGCCAACCAGCAGCCCGTTCCGGTGCGCATGCTCGGCGTGACGCTGGAGGAGCCGCTCTGGATGCTGCTGCTCGCCGCGGTGCTCGCCGGAGCCGCGATCGCGCTCGGCGCGTGCGGCCTGGCGATCCTGCGCCTCAAGCTGCAGGTGCGACGGCAGCAGAAGCGGGTCGGGGAGCTGGAGCAGGAGGTCCACGGGCTCCGCACCCTGCCGATCGCCGCCGACACCGCGAGCCCGACGAGCGCGCAGAGGGTCTAGCGTGCGCGACTGGCTGCGCAGGAGAGCGCCCGCCGCGCCGGAGCGCACGGCCGCGGCGCAGCTGCGCAGCGCGCTCCATTTCGTGCTGGCCGGCGACCTTCCCGCGGCCGAGAAGGCGCTCGCCGAGGCCGCGCGCGTGGACTCGTCGTCCTCGGACGTCTACCTGGCGCTGGCGAACCTGTACCGCCTGCGCGGGGACATCGGACGCGCGATCCAGATCCACCAGAACCTTCTGCTGCGCACCGACATCTCGCGCGAGCTCAGGCGCGAGGCGCTGCTCGGCCTGGCGCTCGACTTCCGCGCCGGCGGCTTTCTCAAGCGCTCCGCCGAAGCGTTCCAGAACCTGCTCGAGCTCGAGCCCGACAATCTGCAGGCTCTGCGCGCGCTGGAGCGGATTCGCATCGACGCGGGCGACTGGCAAGGCGCGCTCGAGGTGCGCAAGCGGATCGGCGTTCGCGACCCGGAGTCCGCACGGATCTCGGCGCACCTCTGGACGGGCCTGGGGCGTGTCGCCGCGGCTCGTGGCCGCGATGCGGAGGCCCGCAGGGCGTTCAAGCGCGCGCTCGCGCAGGACGCGTCCTGCGCCGAAGCATACGTCGCGCTCGGCGACCAGCGTGTGCGCGAGGCCAGCTACAGGAAGGCATCCGCGCTGTTCCGGCGCGCGTTCGGCCTGCATCCCGCGATCGGAGCGCTTCTGTACCGGCGCCTTTCGGACGCGCACGCGAAGTCCGGCGACCTCTCGGGCTTCGAGGCCATCCTGCGGGAGCGTCTGGACGCGGAGCCGGACGATCGCGAGGCGAGCCTCTGGCTCGCGCGCACGCTCTCGGCGCGCAAGCGCGTCGACGAGGCGCTCGCGATCCTGCGCCGGCTCCTCGACCAGGATTCCGACTGTCTCGATGCGCACGCGGAGATCGGACGGATCCTGCTGGCCGAGCACCGCGACGACGAGGCGCGCAAGGCCTTCGAGGAGCTGCTCACCCGGCTCTCGCCCGAGCCGCGGCGCATGGCCTGCCGCGGCTGCGGCGCGCAGGACTCGACGCTGCACTTCCGCTGTCCTCAGTGCGGCGAGTGGGACAGCTTTTCCTGAGCCCGTCGCCCGCGCCGATCCCGTTCTCCGAGGCCTTGGGCGTCTGGGCGCGCGTCGCGGCCCAGAGCTTCGGCGGTCCGGCGGGCCAGATCGCCGTCATGCACCGGATCCTCGTCGACGAGAAGCGCTGGTTCGACGAGGCGCGCTTCCTGCACGCGCTCTCGTTCTGCACGCTGCTGCCCGGGCCCGAGGCGCAGCAGCTCGCGACCTACCTCGGCTGGAGCCTGCACGGCACTCGCGGCGGCCTCGCGGCGGGCGCGCTCTTCGTGCTGCCGGGCTTCGCGGCGATCCTCGCGCTCTCGATCGTCTACGTGCAGTTCGGGGCGCTCCCGGCGGTGGCAGCGCTCTTCTCGGGCATCAAAGCCGCGGTGCTCGCGCTCGTGCTAGAGGCGGCGCTGCGAATCGGCCGGCGCGTGCTCGCCGCGCGGCTGCAGCGCTGGGTCGCGGTCCTGGCGTTCGCCGCGCTGTTCCTGTTCGCCGTTCCGTTCCCGCTGGTCGTGCTCGCCTCGGGCGCGATCGGAGTCGTCGCGAGTCGGGTCGGCTGGATCGTCTCGACGGCGTCGGCCCCGGAGCCCGGCCCGGGCAGGGATCACGGATCCGGCACCACCCGCGCGCTTCGCGTGCTTGCGATCTTCCTTCCGCTCTGGTTCGGGCCGACTCTCGCCTGCGCGTGGTGGCTCGGGCCGAGCGACGTCTTCACGCGGCTCGGCGTGTTCTTCAGCCAGACCGCGGTCGTCACGTTCGGCGGCGCCTACGCGGTGCTCGCCTACGTCGCGCAGCGCGCGGTCGAGAGCTATGGCTGGCTCTCGGCGCCCGAGATGCTCGACGGGCTGGGTCTGGCCGAGACCACTCCCGGACCGCTGATCATGGTCGTGCAGTTCGTGGGCTTCCTCGCCGCCTACCGACACGCGGGGGTGTCGTTCCCGATCGCGGCAGGAATCGCTGGATCGCTGCTCGCGAGCTGGGTCACGTTCGTGCCGAGCTTCCTCTGGATCTTCCTGGGCGCACCTTACGTCGAGCGGCTGCGCGGCGAGCCGAGGCTGGCCGCCGCGCTGCAGTGCATCATGGCCGCCGTCGTGGGCGTGATCGCGAACCTCGCGCTCTGGTTCGCGCTGCACGTGGTCTTCGCGCGCGTCGAAATCACCGAGGCGGCGGGACTGTACCTCACGGTTCCAGCATGGGAGAGCCTGGATCCGTGGGCGCTCGCACTCTCGCTCGGCGCGTGCGTCGCGCTGCTCCGGTTCCGGATCGGCCTGACCGCGACGCTCGCGGGAAGCGCGCTCGCGGGTCTCTGCATCTCTCTGCTGCGCTAGCGGCGCGGAGCCTCGACCTCGAACGCGAGCTTCGTGCCGCGCTTGCCGAGCCGATGCCTCGGCCGGTATCCGAGCCAGTCCTCCAGGCCGGTGCCGGCGAGCGCGCGGCCGACCTGCGCGATCGAGTCGCGGGAAAGCGCGGCGAGCGTGTCGAGCGGTCGCTGCAGCATCCAGAGCGTGTACGGGCTGGTGTGGCGCGAGAGCGGAGTTCCGCGCAGCGACGTCGCGTGCACGCCGACGCCGCGCGGGATCGCGGCGTGCGGATCGGCGCAGCCGTCGGCCCAGGTCTCGACCGCGCGCACGCCGTCGAGCACGACCGGAACCGCGTCGGCGCCGACGAGCGAGAGCAGCGGTCGCAGAAGCTCCGCCGCTCGCGAGTCCTCGAGCCAGTCGCCGCGCGGCTCGGGGTCGGGGTGATTGCAGCGCTCGATCCAATGACAGACGCGCGGCGCGGTCGCTCGCAGCAGCCGCCCGGGGACGGCGTCGCAGTAGAGGTGCGCGTAGAGCGGGCCGATCAGCGAGCAATCGGCCTGCGAAATCCGCCCGCCGAGCAGGAAGGGCGTCTGCTCGAGCAGCGCCTCGAGCCGGGACAGCAGGTCGCGCAGGTGTGCCTCGATCGCGGGACCCGAGGCCGGCGTCACTCCGAGCGCGGGCAGGCTTCCCTTCATCCGGTCCGCGAAGCGGCTGGCGGCTGCCGGGTCGCCATTGGTCGCGGCGAAGTCCGCGCGGGCCTTCGCCTCGCTCTCGGGAAAGCTCCAGCGGTAGTGCATCGCCGGAAGCAGCATGAACTCGTCGGCGTAGACCTCGAGCAGGGACGCGACCGTGCGCAGCAGCGGCGAGGGCGGCAGGAGCGCCGGCTCGGGAAAGCGCGCCTCGAGCCGGTCGAGGATCTCGCTCGTGTCCTGCCAGGTCTCACCCTCGGGCGTGACGACGATCGGGATGAACGCGAGCCCCGTTCGCGGGACGATCACCTCGCGGTACACGGCGGGCGTGGCCAGCAGCTCGACGAAGTGCACCGCCTTCGCGCGAAGCGCCGGCCGCACCTTCGCGGTGAAGTAGCTGATCTCGGCGCCGTAGAGCCGGTAGAAGGGCGCGCCCATCTCAGATCGTGATCTGCATGCCGAGCTCGACCGCGCGACCTGGCGGAATGCCGAAGTAGCCGGCGGCGGGCTGGGCGGTGTAGTGCAGCGCCGCGAAGAGCTTCTTGCGCCAGCGCGCCATGTCGGGCTTCGGGCCCGAGAGGACCGTCACGCGGCCGAGGAAGAAGCTCGCCTGATCGACCGTGACCGGAACACCCGTCGCCGCGATCTGACGCAGGATGTCCGCGATCGACGGCGTCTGCATGAAGCCGTAGCGCGCCGTGACGCGGACGAAGCCCTCGCCGAGGAATTCGACGCGGACGCGATCCCGGCGCGGCACGGCCGGGTAGTGCTCGGTCACGATCGAGAGCAGGACGATCCTCTCGTGCAGCGACTTCGAGTGCTTGAAGTGGTGACCGAGCGCGAGCGGAAGCCCGTCCGGATAACCCGACATGAACACCGCGGTCCCCAGCACGCGCAGCGGCTTCTCGCGCCCGACGTCGGCGATGAACGAGGTGAGCGGGAGCGTCACGTCGTTCAGGTGTTTGTTCAACAGTTCCGAGCCGCGCCGCCAGGTGGTCATCACCGTGAAGAGCACGACCCCGATCAGGAGCGGGAACGCGGCTCCGTGCGGGATCTTCGGCAGGTTCGAAGCGAAGAGCGAGACGTCGACCACGAGGAAGAGAGCTCCGAGCCCGATCGTCGCAACCAGGCCGAGCCTTCGCCGTGCGATCGGCAGGAACAAGATGCTCGTCGTCGTCATCGCGCCCGTGACCGCGATCCCGTACGCGGCTGCCAGGCCCGTGGAGGCCCGGAATTCCAGAACCAGACCGATGCAGGCGAGCATCAGGAACCAGTTCACCGCGGGAATGTAGATCTGCCCCTCCTTGTGGACGGACGTGTGGATGATCTGCATGCGGGGCAGATAGCCGAGCTGGATCGCCTGCGCGGTGAGCGAGAACGAGCCGGAGATCACCGCCTGCGAGGCCACGATCGTCGCGAGCGTCGCGAGGCCGACCATGGGCAGCAAGAGGATTTCGGGCAGGAGTCCGAAGAACGGGTTCTCGATTCCCGCCGCGCCCGCGCTGAGCAGGTAGGCCCCTTGCCCGAAGTACGAGAGCAGCAGACAAGGGAACACCACCGCATACCAGGCGAGCGTGATCGGAAGTCGTCCGAAGTGGCCGATGTCGGCGAAGAGCTGCTCGCAGCCGGTCACGCAGAGCACTACCGCACCGAGGATGAAGAAGCCGGGACCCGTCGCGTCGATCAACAGCCGCACGGCGTAGAGCGGATTCACGGCGGCGAGCACCCCCGGCTCGCGCACGATCCAGGGGATTCCGGCGCAGGCGATGGCGAGGAACCAGACCAGCGAGATCGGCCCGAACCACGCGCCGATCCGCTCCGTGCCGCGCCTCTGCACCCAGAACAGGCCGACCAGGAGCGCGAGCGCGATGTAGACGACCAGGGGCTCGAGTCCCGGAACCGCGATTTCGAGCCCCTCGACCGCGGAGAGCACGGAGATCGCCGGCGTGATCATCCCATCGCCGTACAGGAGCGCGGTGCCGAATAGCGCGAGCATGAACGCGATCACTCGGACGCGCGGATTGCGCTTCTCCGCGCCGCGTTCGCCGAGCGCGAGCAGCGCGAGCACGCCGCCCTCGCCGTTGTTGTCGGCGCGCATCACGAAGCTCAAGTACTTCACCACGATCACCAGCAGGAGCGCCCAGAAGACGAGCGAACAGACGCCGAGGATGTTCTCCGGCGACGGGGTGGTCCCGTACGTGCCGTGGAAGCACTCCCGGATCGCGTAGAGCGGAGACGTTCCGATGTCGCCGTAGACCACGCCGATCGCGGCCAGCGTGAGGCGGCGAACGTTGACGGAGCCCGGCCGGTCGCCGGCCGAGCCGTCCGGTCCGGGCCGTTCGGTCCCCCCGTTCTGCACGGCGCGTCGATAGCACGTCCGCCTCGGAACTGGAAGCCGAGGTCATCGAGCCGCGCGCGTCTTCGCGTTTGACCCCCAGCGGACGCCACGGGGACAATCGGCGCACCCGAACGCCAGCCCGGAGGTCCGCACGCATGGCCGAGTCCCGACCGCCCGACATCCTCACGATCCACGCGCAGCTCGCGCCGAACAAGTCCGCGGTGATCCACGATCGACCGGACGGGACGATCCTGCGTTGGAGCTTTGCGGAGCTCGAGGAGCAGGCCAACCGGCTCGCGAACGCGTTGATCGCGCTCGGTCTTCGACCGGGCGAGAAGCTGGTCTGGTGCGGGCAGAACTCGCCCGGAGTCGTGCGCGCGGTGCACGCCGCCCGCAAGGCGGGCGCGGTGGCGGTGCCGCTCAACTACCGACTCGCGCCCGAAGAAGCGCAGTACGTCGTCGACAATTCCGACTCGGTGATGGCCTACGTCGACGCCGAGTACGCGCCGCTGTTCGCGCAGATCCGCGCGCAGATCCCGAAGATCCGCGAGGTGCTGGTCTACGACGGCGCGGCCGGCGCGGGTCAGCGCGACGTCGACGCGCTGATCGCCGCCGCGAGCCCGGGCCAGCCGAGGCGCGAGGCCCCCGCCGCGGACGCGCAGACGATGATCTACACCTCCGGCACCACCGGCAAGCCCAAGGGCGCGGTGCGCAGCGCAGGAAACGCCGAGCAGTCCGCCGCGCTGCTGCAGCTGATCGGCTACGTGCCGGACGACGTGTACCTGACGACGGGACCGCTCTACCACTCGGGCCCGGGCGGCTTCATGGCGATCGCGCACGCGCTCGGCAACACGGTGGTGGTCCAGAAGAAGTTCGACGCCGAGGACTGGCTGCGCCTGGTCGAGACCCACGAGGTGACGACCACGTTCTCCGCGCCGACCCCGGTGCGTCTGGTCTGCAACCTGCCGAAGGAGGTGAAGGCGAAGTACGACCGAAGCTCGATGCGCCGCTTCATCGCCAACGCGGCGCCCTGGTCGTTCGCGCTGAAGCAGATGTACCTGTCCGATTTCCCCGGCGACTCGCTCTTCGAGGTCTACGGGTCGACCGAGCTCGGCGTGAACACGGTGCTGCGGCCCGAGGACCAGCTGCGAAAGCCCGGCTCCTGCGGCAAGCCCGCGCCGATGGTCGAGATCGCGCTCTTCGACGACGACGGAAAGCGCGTGACACAGCCGCGTGTTCCCGGCGAGCTCTCGGTCCGCAGCCCGAGCGTCTTCGCCACCTACCACAAGGCGCAGGAGAAGTTCGAGGAGGACCGCCGCGGCGACTACCACACCGTCGGCGACGTGGCCTACTTCGACGAAGAGGGCTTCTACTACATCTGCGACCGCAAGAAGGACATGATCATCTCGGGCGGCGTGAACATCTATCCCGCCGAGATCGAGGCCGTGCTCGACGCTCACCCCGACGTGCTCGACGTCGCGGTGATCGGCGTGCCGAGCGAGGAGTGGGGCGAGAGCGTGCACGCGGTGGTCGTGCCGCTCCCCGGCCGGAAGCTCAGTGAAGCCGACATCCTCGCGCACGGCCGCGAGCATCTGGCCGGCTACAAGATCCCGCGCTCGGTCTCGTTCGCGGAGGAGATCCCGCGCAACGCGTCGGGGAAGATTCTGAAGAAGGTGCTGCGGGAGCCGTTCTGGGCGGGTCGGGCCAGCAAGGTGTGAGTCGGGGGCCGAGAAGTGCGAGCGGGGCTCGGGATTGCGCTTGCCGAGCGGGTCCCCTCGCGGAGGCCGCTCGACCCTGCTCGGCAAGGCGCAACCCGAGCCCCGCTCGCGCGCACGCATCTTCCGGATCAAGAGGGTGAGAGTCGGAGGGGGCGGACTCGAGCTTCCGGTCCGCTAGCTCCGGCCGCCGGTGAGCGCTGTTCGCGGAGCGCGGGTCGGGCGGACGCGGCCGGCCGACCCGCGATCCACACCTGGGCGTCGCCGTATAGTCTCGCGAGAAGAGAGGGGTGAGGATGTTTGATCTGACGGGTCACGTGGCGCTGGTCACGGGCGGAAATGGCGGGATTGGTTTGGGAATGGCGCGCGGCATCGCGAAGTGCGGCGGGCGGCTCGCGCTCTGGGGGCGCAATGCGGAGAAGAACGCGGAGGCGGTCGCCGAGCTGCGCGCGCTCGGCGCGGACGCGGAGGCGTTCGTCTGCGACGTAGGGCGCGAGAGCGAGATCGTGCGCGCGATGGACCAGACGCTGGCGCGCTTCGGCCGTGTGGACTCGTGCTTCGCGAACGCGGGAATGGGTCTGGCGCGGCCGTTCGTCGAGATGAGCGTGGCGGATTGGAACGCCGTGCTCGACGTGAACCTGACCGGCGTCTTCCTCTGCTTTCGCGAGTCGGCCAGGCACATGATCGCGCGCGGCGGCGGCGGCAAGCTCGTGGTCACGTCCTCGATCGGCTCGCTGCACGGCATGCCGCGGCAGGCGAACTACGCCGCGAGCAAGGCCGGCGTGATCGCGCTGATCCGATCGCTCGCCGTCGAGCTCGGGCGGCACGACATCCAGGCGAACGCAGTGCTCCCCGGCTGGATCGAGACCGAGATGACCGCTCCCGCGATGTCCTGGAAGAAGCTCTACGACACGATCCTGCATCGCACGCCCGCCGGCCGCTGGGGAAAGCCCGAAGAATTCGAGGCCGTCGCCGCCTACCTCGCCGCCAGAGAATCCCGCTTCCACAACGGCGACGTGCTCCGCGTCGACGGCGGCTACGCGATCTTCTAGCTCACGCGAAGTAGCTGGTCGCAGGAGCGCCTCGCGGCGCCCCGGCCCACGAGCTCCTGCCTAAGTGTTTCGCTGTGCCGCGTCGAAGGCGCGAATCACTTCGGCGGGAGCTTGGACGAGCTCGATCAGGACGCCCTCGCCCGAGGCGGGTGATTCTGCGTTTCCCTTGGGGTGGATGAAGCAGACGTCGAAGCCGGCCGCGCCTTTGCGGATGCCGCCGGGTGTGAAGCGCATGCCTTGCGCGCCGAGCCAGTCGACGGCGGCGCGCAGATCGTCGACCCAGAGGCCGACGTGGTTCAGCGCGGGATCGTGCACGCGCGGGCGCTTCTCGGCGTCGAGCGGCGCCATCAAGTCGACCTCGACGGCGGAGGCGCCCGCGCCGGCGCGCACGATGTCCTCGTCGACGTTCTCGGACTCGCTCGTGTAGGTGCCGGTGGGCGTGAGTCCGAGCAGGTCGACCCAGAGGCGGCGCAGCGCGGCCTTGTCGGTCGAGCCGACGGCGATCTGCTGCAGTCCGAGCACGCGGAAGGGGCGGGGATCGGGCACGCGGGCGCTCCTCTCGATCAGGCGGGCGCCATGCTAGCGGCTGGCTCGAGCCGTTTCGAGGCGCGAGCGCACGCGGCGGCTTCGCGGAGCAGAGCCTCGGTCTCGTCCCAGCCCAGGCAAGGATCCGTGAGCGAGACGCCGTAGGCGATCGGCTCGCCGGCTCGCAGCGCCTGGCGTCCGGGCTCGAGGTGGCTCTCGAGCATCAGTCCCAGGATCGGGCTCGCCTTCGCTTCGAGCTGGCGCAGCACCTCGCGCAGCACGTGCGGCTGGCGGCGGTGGTCCTTCTCGGCGTTCGCGTGCGAGCAGTCGATCAGGATCGGCCGGGCCAGCCCGAGCATCGAGGTCAGCTCGGCCGCGCGCGCGACGTCGCGCGCTCCGTAGTTGGGCCCGCGCTCGCCGCCGCGAAGCACCAGGTGGACGTCGGGATTTCCGCGCGTCTCGATGCGCCGGAAGCCGCCGTCGGCGGCGATGCCGAGGTGTCGATGGGGGCTGCGCGCAGCCAGGATCGCGTCGCGTGCGGGAGCGAGCTCGCCCGAGGTGGGATTCTTGAAGCCGACCGGCATGGGCAGGCCGCTGGCCATCTCGCGGTGGATCTGGCTCTCCGAGGTGCGCGCGCCGATTCCGACCCAAGCGAGGAGATCGCCGATGTAGTGCCGGGTGATCGGATCGAGAAGCTCGCTGCCGCAGGCGAGGCCGAGCTCGCCGATCGCGAGCAGGATCTCTCTTGCGCGCTCCAGGCCGAGCCCGATCTCGCAGGAGCCGTCGAGCCGCGGGTCGTTGATCATCCCCTTCCAGCCGAGGGACGTGCGCGGCTTCTCGAAGTAGGTGCGCATGACCAGGATCAGCGCGTCGTCGAGCTCGGCACCGAGCCGCGCCAGGCGGCGCGCGTAGTCGAGCGCGGAGTCGCGCTCGTGGATCGAGCAGGGCCCGACGATCGCCACGAGCCGAGCGTCGCGGCCGTGCAGGGCGTTGCGGATCGCGGAGCGTCCGCGCTCCACGGTGCGCTCGACGCCGGGGCTCCTCTCGAGCTTCGCGCGAAGCGCGGCGGGTGTGGGCAGGTCGTTTGGAGAGCTCTCGTTCCTGGCTTGCATGGGATCTCCGGTCGGTCGTTCGCGCGCAAAAAAAAACCCCGAGAGAGGCCTCCCGGGGCTGCGGCGACTGGTTTGGACTGCGCCCTACGCGCTCGCGTCTCCTGCCGCGGCCCGGTCGGCCTGCCAGCCAAAGTAGAACGCGTGAAAGAAGCGCGCGTGGCTCACGGAGGGCTTTGTACCGCAGGCCGCGGCCCGCCGTCAACGCGTTAGACTGCGCGCGTGGAGCCGCGCCGCAGCGAGACGCCGATGATGCGCCAGCACCGCGAGCTCAAGCGGCAGGCAGGCGATGCGCTGCTCTTCTTCCGGATGGGCGATTTCTATGAGCTCTTCGAGACCGACGCAGAGACCGCCGCTCCGCTCCTCGACCTGGTCCTGACCTCGCGCGAGAAGGACTCGCCGCAGCCCGTGCCGATGTGCGGCGTGCCCTTTCACGCGCTCGAGGGATACCTCCGGCGCTGTCTCGCGGCGGGGCTCTCGGTCGCGATCGCCGAGCAGGTGGAGGATCCGCGCGCGGCAAAGGGGCTGGTGCGGCGCGAGATCGTCGAGGTCGTGACTCCGGGGCTGGTGGCGAACGCCGACCGGCTCGAGGGCGCGGGCGCGAACTACCTGGCGGCGCTGATCCGGGAGTCGGACCTGCACGGGCTTGCGTACCTCGATCTGTCGACGGGAGAGTTCGCGGCGACCGAGAGCGACCGGCGCGAGATCGTCGAGGCCGAGCTCGATCGGATCGGGCCGCGCGAGCTGATCGCCCGCGACGTCGAGAAGGATCTGCCGCGCGGAGTGGCCGTGCGCCGCGTCGCGGATGCCGACTTCGAGCCGCGCGCGGTCGCGGATCGGATCGGTCGGCTCCCGCACGGCCTCGATGCGAACGAGACCTGCGCGGCGGCTCGCGCGGCCGCGGCCCTCTTCGCCACCGTCGCGCGGCTGCAGCCCGCCTCTCTCGCGCAGCTGGGCGAGCTGCGCCGCTACAGAGTCGCCGAGTTCCTGACGCTCGATCGCGCGACGCGCCGCCACCTGGAGCTGTTCGAGAACAGCCACGACGGAGGGCGCGAAGGCACGCTCTTCGCCGCGCTCGACGAGACGCGCTCTCCGCTCGGCCGGCGCCGCCTCGCGACCTGGCTCGGCGAACCGCTTCTCGACCCGGTCGCGATCGGGGCGCGGCAGGAGCGGGTCGCGGCCTGGCTCGAGCCGGACTCCGCCCGCGAGACACTTCGCGAGGCTCTGCGCAGCGTGGGCGACCTGGAGCGCGCGCTCTCCCGCGCGACGCTTCCGACCGGCGGTCCGCGCGAGCTGGCCCAGCTTCGCGCCTGCCTCTGCGGGGTGGCTCGCGTGGCCGGTGCCGCGCCGATCTCGGATCCGCTCGACGACGTGCGCGTCGAGCTCGAGCGCGTTCTCGTCGACGAGCCGCCGCCGGCACCCCGTGGCGAGCCGCACGTCGGCTACGTCCGAGACGGCGTCGACGCCGAGCTCGACCAGATCCGCCGCGAGTCGATCGAAGGCGAGGCGTTCTTCGCCGAGCTCGAGGCGCGCGAGCGCGCGCGCACCGGCATTCCCACGCTGAAGGTCCGCTACAACCGCATCTTCGGTTGGTCGATCGAGGTGACCAAGGCGCGCCTCGGGCTCGTGCCGCCCGAATACCGGCGCAAACAGACGACGGTTTCGGGCGAGCGCTACACCACCGACGAGCTCGAGCGCTGGGAGAACGTGACGCTCCGCGCGCGCGAGCGCGCTGCAGCGGCGGAGCTGCGCGTGGTCGACTCGCTGAAGGCGCGACTGCGCACGCAGGCAGAGCGCGTGCGCCGCTCGGCGTTCGCGATCGGCGAGCTCGACGTCGCACAGTCGCTGGCGACCGTCGCGCGCGAGCGCGGCTGGGTGCGACCCGAGCTCGACTCGACGCTCGCGATCGAGATCGAGGCCGGACGACACCCCGTGGTGGAGCTCGGCACGCGCGACTTCGTCGCGAACGACGTCCGGCTGGACGGCGAGGACGTGCGCTTCCTCATCCTCACCGGGCCGAACATGGCCGGGAAGTCGACGTTGCTGCGGCAGGTGGCGCTGATCGCCTTGCTCGCGCAGATGGGCTCGTTCGTTCCCGCGCGACGCGCGCGGATCGGGATCGCCGACCGGATCTTCACCCGGGTGGGGGCCTCCGACTCGCTCGCGACCGGCGAGAGCACCTTCATGGTCGAGATGCGCGAGACGGCGGCGATCCTGCGCGAGGGGACCGGCCGGAGCCTGGTTCTGCTGGACGAGATCGGCCGCGGAACCTCGACTTTCGATGGACTTTCGATCGCCTGGGCGGTTGCGGAGCACCTGCACGACGCACCGGGGTTGCGCGCGCGGGTCTTGTTCGCGACTCACTACCACGAGCTGGCGGATCTGGCCCGGACGAAGTCGGCGGTGAGGAACTACCACTTCACCTGTGCCGAGCAGGACGGAGAGATCCTCTTCCTGCGGCGAATGGAGCCCGGAGCCGCCAGTCGCAGCTACGGAATCGATGTGGCGCGTACGGCCGGACTCCCCCCCAAGGTCATCCGACGTGCGCGGGAAGTCTTGCGCAACCTCGAAGGGGGGGAATTCGATGAACGCGGTGTTCCGCGCCTGGCGCGCGCGCCCGGCGCAGCCGGTGAGCCCGCCCAGCTCGGCCTGTTCGCGCCTGAGCCCGATCCGCTCCACGCCGCGCTGCGCGCGCTCGAGCCGGACCAGATGACGCCGATCGAGGCGCTCGTCGCGATCGACCGGCTGAAGCGCCTGGCCGGAGATCCCTCTTGATCCGGCGCCTGCGTTCGCTGCTTCTCGCTCTGCTGGCGATCTCGGGCCTCGGCGCCGGCGTGCGCCCCGACGGGCTCGGCGACGTGCGCGCGATCTCGGTCGAGACTTCGCCGACACGGACGCGTGTCGAGATCGAGCTGTCGCGGAAGTCGCCGTACTCGGTCAACGAGCTCTCGGGTCCGCGCCGGCTCTACGTCGACGTCGACGGGACCTGGATCGAGCCGCCGGTCGGAGCGGCGCAGGCGCCAGAGGCGAGCTCGAACCTGCGACTGGTGCGTGGGGCGCAGAACACCCTGCAGCGCTCGCGCGTCGTCTTCGAGCTCGCAGAGACCTCGCCGCGCCCGACGATCTTCGCGCTCGAGTCGCCGTTCCGGATCGTCGTGGAGATCCCCAAGGGCGCGCCGGCCGCCGCAGAGACCCTCGACTCCGAGGACTGGGACCAGCGCGTCGTGCGGAGGATCGCGATCGACGCCGGTCATGGCGGCAAGGATCCCGGCGCGATCGGAGCTCGCAAGCTCCGCGAGGCCGCGCTGGTGCTCTCGATCTCGCGTGAGCTCCGGCGGGAGCTCGAGCGGCGCGGCTTCGAGGTCGTGATGACCCGCAGCTCGGACGTCTTCCTGCCGCTCGAGGCGCGCACCGACATCGCCAACCGCGAGAACGCCGATCTGTTCATCTCGGTGCATGCGAACGCCGCGCGCAACAGCAAGCTCGCGGGGGTCGAGACCTATCTGCTCGACACGCGCTACGACCGCCAGACCGCGCGCGTCGCCGCGCGCGAGAACGGCACGACCGTGGCCGGGCTCTCGGAGCTGCACCGGATCCTGGCCTCGCTGAAGCTCGGGAACAACGAGCGCTACGCCGCCCGCTACGCGGAGCTCGTGCAGCGCTCGCTCGTCTCGCGGCTGCGCAAGAGCTACCCCGGGACGGTCGATCTCGGCGTGAAGCGCGGGCCCTTCCTGGTGCTGTTCCAAGCCGACATGCCGGCCATTCTGGTCGAGGTCGGCTTCGTCTCGAATCCGGCCGAGGCGAAGCGACTGAGCAGCGACGTCTTCGCGCGCAAGGCTGCGCAGGGCATTGCCGAGGGCGTGAGCACGTACAGGGACCAGCACGCGCGGCGTCTCGTCGCCAGGCGCTAGCCGTGCAGCCGCTCTGCGACGACTTCCTCGGCACGCAGCCCGCGCACGTGACCGGATCCTCGTCGCAGCACCTGAACCCGTCGGTTCGCGCCTATCTCGATGCGGTGCGCGCGCACCTTCTCGAGCAGCACGACGCGGGCGCGCCTTCGCGAAGCGTGAACGAGGAGCACGCGGAGCTGGTGGATCGGCTGATCCGCAAGCTGTTCCGACTCGCCGAGGATCGCTACTTCGAGGCGTTTCCGCGGCTCAACTTCCGGCTCGCGGTCGTGGCAGTCGGCGGCTACGGGCGCCGCGAGCTCTCGCTCGGCTCCGACATCGATCTGGTCTTCCTGTTCCGCGGCAAGGAGAACCCGTACGTCGAGACGATCACCGAGACGATCGCGACCCGGCTCTGGGACGCGAAGCTCACGGTCGGCGCCGCCACGCGCACGATCGGCGACTCGCTGCGGGTGGGCCGCGAGGACTTGTCGACGCTGACCTCCTATCTCGACGGCCGCTTCTTGATCGGCGACCCGGCCCTGTTCGCCGAGCTCGACCGCGAGATCCGTGCTCACATGCGCGAGCACGGGGAGGCGTTCGTCGAGGCCAAGCTCGCCGAGCAGGCGCGTCGGCACGAGAGCGGGGGCGAGTCGCTCTACCTGCTGCAGCCGAACCTGAAGGAGAGCGTCGGAGGCCTGCGCGACTACCACACCGCGCTGTGGATCGCGCGCGCGACGATCTGGGAGGTTCGCCGTGCGGAGCAGCTGCGCGTGCAGGGATTCATCGACGAGCACGAGCAGCAGCAGCTGCAAGAAGCGCTCGACTTCATGTGGCGGGTGCGCAATCAGCTGCACCGCAAGGGTCGCAAGGACGACCGTCTGCACTTCGAGGCGCAGGAGCGGCTGGCCGAGTACATGGGCTTCCGCGAGAGCAAGGCGGTGCGGGGCGTCGAGCGCCTGATGCGCACCTACTACATGCACGCGCGCTCGATCCAGCTGATCTCGCGCCGGGTGATCGCGCACGCGCGACAGCTTCGCGCGGCTCGGCAGCCGTCCGGACGCTACATTCCCGACGCGGTCGCCGAGGGTTTCGCGATCAGCTCCGGACGGCTCGAGATCCCGGCCGCCTCGCTGATCGACGAGCGTCCGGTGCGCCTGCTCGCCGCGTTCGCGGTCGCGCAGCACCACGACGTCGAGCTCTCGACGCGGGCGCAGCGGCTGCTGCGCCAGAAGCTCTCTCTGGTCGACGACGCCTTCCGCGTCGACCCCGAGGCGAGCGCGCTGTTCCTGCAGATC
The DNA here is from genome assembly GCA_016875225.1 of Deltaproteobacteria bacterium. Taxonomy (NCBI): domain Bacteria; kingdom Pseudomonadati; phylum Myxococcota; class Myxococcia; species Deltaproteobacteria bacterium. The sequence continues at coordinate 30,879 of VGRW01000003.1, read as the reverse complement.
CTCTCCGCGCCGACGCGCGTCTACCGCACGCTGCAGATGATGGACGAGGTGGGACTGCTCGGTGCCTACCTTCCGGAGTTCGCGCACGTGGTCGGGATGTGGCAGCAGGACATGTACCACACCTACACCGTCGACATTCACTCGCTCTTCCTCGTCGAGCAGCTCCGCCGGATCCTGCGCGGGCGCTACCGCACGCAGCTGCCGCTCGCGACCGAGCTGATGCGCGAGGTACGCAATCCTGTGTGGCTCTACCTGGCGTGCATCCTGCACGACATCGGCAAGGGACGTGGCGGCGGGCACTCGGGCAAGGGCGCGGCGCTGGTTCCGGCGATCGCGGAGCGCCTCGGCCTCGGCGCGGAGGCCGCTGGGATCGTGGAGTTCCTGGTCCTGCACCACCTGACGATGAGCGGGATGGCCGAGCAGCGCGACGTGCACGATCCCCGGCTGATCCTGCGCCTGGCGAAGCTCTGTGGCTCACGGCTGTACCTGCGTCTGCTCTATCTGATCACGGTCGCGGACATCCGCAGCGTCTCGCCCGTCGCGTGGACGAACTGGAAGGCGGGGCTGCTCGAGCAGCTGTACCGCAACGCCGCGGAGTGGCTCGAAGCCGGCGAGGCGGCCGAGGCCGCGCCGCAGTTCTTCCTCGACCGCGCTTCGAGCCAGGCCGCCGCGACCTCCGCACGGGCGGTGGAGATGCTGACTCAGCGCGGCGTGGCGAAGTCGGAGGCGGAGCTTCTGCTGGAGCAGATGCCGCGCCGCTACCTGCTCGAGAACGAGGCCGAGGAGATCGCCGCGCACCTGCACGCGGCGCTGCGCTTCCTCGAATCGGGCGCGACCGCACGCGTCGAGGCGTTCCGCGCCGCCGCGCCCAGCGCCCCGTCGTGGGGGATCGTCGTGCTCGCGCGCGACCGCCCCGGGCTGTTCGCGACGATGGCTGGAGTGCTCTCGAGCTGCGGGCACAACATCCTGGCCGCGTCGGCCTACACCACGCGCGAGGGGATCGCGCTCGACATGTTCCACGTCGACCCGATCGCGGGCGGGCCGAGAGAGCAGGATCTCGCGCGCGAGCGGATCGAGCGCCGTCTCGTCGCCGTGCTCGACGGAACCGGCCCGATCCCCGCGCCCCAGCCGCCTCGAACGCCGCTCCCGCGCGTGGTTCGCGAGCAGCCGCCGAGCGCGCGCGTGGAGAACGACGAGTCGGATTTCTACACGATCATCGACGTCGAGGCGCTCGACCGGCCCGGGCTTCTGCACGACATCGCTCAGGCGCTCTCCCACCACGAGCTCTCGATCGTGGCCGTGCGGGCCTCCACGCGCGCGAACCGCGCGACCGACGCGTTCTACGTCACCGGCGCGGACGGTCTGAAGCTCACCGACCCGGAGCGCCGGCGCGCGGTGGAGGCGGAGATCCTGGCCGCGATCGGCGCGGAGGCGACGTGAGGCTCGACGCGGGGATCGACGCGTTTCTCGCGCACCTCGCGGTCGAGCGCGGGCTGTCGGCGGCGACGATCGAGGCCTACGAGCGCGACCTGGCCGCGCTCTCTGAGACGCTGGGCGATCTCGATGTCGGCGCGCTCGACGCCGCGTCGCTTCGCCGGCACGTCGACCGCCTCGCCACGCGGGGACTCGCGGGATCCACGCGCGCCCGCGCACTCTCGGCAATCGCGCGCCTGCTCGCCTGGCTGCGTGCGGAGCGCCTGCTCGAGTGCGATCCGCTGGCCGATCTGGAGCGCCCCAAGCAGCGGCGAAAGATCCCGCACGTGCTCTCCACCGACGAGGTGGTCGCGCTGCTGTCGGCGCCCGACGAGAGCCCCGTCGGAATCCGAGATCGCGCGATCCTCGAGCTGCTCTACGCCGCGGGTCTGCGCGTCTCCGAGGCGACCGGGCTGCGTCTGGCCAATCTCCAGCTCGCCTCGCGCAGCCTGACCGTGCTCGGCAAGGGACGGCGCGAGCGTGTGGCGCTCGTGGGGGAGCCCGCCGTGGAAGCGCTCGAACGCTACCTGGCGCAGGTGCGCCCGCGCTGGGTTCGCGACGCCGAGGTCGCCTTCGTCTTCGTCACCGCGCGCGGCGCCGCGATGACCCGACAGGCGATCTGGTACCGGATGCGTGCCTACGGACTGCAGGCGGGAATCGCGCACAAGCTCACCCCCCACGTCCTGCGTCACTCCTTCGCGACCCACCTGCTCGAGGGCGGGGCGGATCTGCGCATCGTCCAGGAGATGCTCGGCCACTCCGACATCGGCACCACGGAGATCTACACGCATGTGAGTCGGACCCGGCTTCACGAGCTGGTGAACGCCCGGCATCCACGGGGCGATCCTGGCTCGGCCGGACCGGATGGGATAGTCTCGCCCTCGTCGTAGGGGGTGCGACGATCGAAGCGATGGACTCGAGCCCGAGCCGCGAAGAGACCAGCCTCGGTCGCCACTCGTGCGCGATCAAGCTGCACGCCTTCGAGGGCCCGCTCGATCTGCTCCTGCACCTGATCCGCGCGAACGAAGTCGACATCGCCGACATCCCGATCGCGGCGATCTCCGAGCAGTACCTGGCCTACCTCGAGCTGATGCGCTCGCTCGACATCGACGTCGCTGCGGACTACCTGCTGATGGCCGCGACGCTCGCGCACATCAAGTCGCGGATGCTGCTTCCGCCCGACCCCGACATCCTCGGCGAGGACGAGGGCGAGGATCCGCGAGCCGAGCTCGCCCGGCGGCTCGCCGAGTACGCCGTCTTCAAGGACGCCGCCGATGCGCTGGCGCGAAGGCAGCTCCTGAACCGCGACGTCTTCGCGGCCGAGCCGGACGCCTCGACGCTGCCCGAGAAAGAGGGCGTGCTCGCGGTCAGCCTGTTCGCGCTGATCGAGGCCATGCAAGGCGTGCTCGGCCGTGTGTCGCCCGCGGCGCAGCACCACATCGTCTCGCGCGAGCGCATCACGCTGCAGCAGTCGATGATCGAGGTGATGGACCGGCTGCGGGTCTCCGCGGGCGCGACGCTTCGCTTCGAGGAGCTGTTCCCGAGCGGACTCGAGGCCAGCCGCGAGCGGATCGTGCTGGCCTTTCTCTCGATCCTCGAGCTCGCCAAGATCCAGGCGCTGCTGATCTTCCAGAACGCCACGGGCGACGGGCGACCCGACGGGCCGATCCGTGTGCGTCTGGCAGTGGGGGACGCGCCCGACGAGGCGGAGATCGAGGCCGCGGCCGCCGAGGCCGAGGCGGAGTTCAGCACGCGCGTCGACCTCGAGGAGGTCCCCGAGACCGCCGCGACGGACGAGCCGGAGACGGATGAGGGTGGCGATGCCTGGTGAAGAGATCGATCTTGCTGCGCTCGAGGCGCTGATCTTCGCGTCCGAGGGGCCTGCGACGGCGGCATCGATCCGGCGCGCCTTCGCGGATCTGGCGCCGGGCTCGATCAGCCCGGCGGTGGCGCAGATCAACGCGCGGCTCGCCGAGAGCGGTCGGCCCTACGAGATCGCCGAGGTCGCCGGCGGCTGGCAGTTCCGGACCCGGCCCGAGTACGCCGAGGTGATTCTCGCGGCCAAGCCCGAGCGGAAGGTGAGACTGTCGCGCGCGGCGCTCGAGACGCTGGCGTTGGTCGCGTACCGACAGCCGCTCTCGCGCGCCGAGATCGAGGATCTGCGCGGCGTCGATTGTGGCGCGGTCATGAAGACGCTGCTCGAGCGCGACTTCGTCCGGATCGTCGGGCGGCGCGATGCACCCGGGCGCCCCGCGCTGCTCGGAACCACGAGCGCGTTCCTGCAGACCTTCGGCCTGCGCGCGCTCTCCGACCTGCCGCCGCTGCGCGAGGTCGAGTCGCTGATCCGAGCGCCCGCGCTCGAGGGCGAGGTCGACGCGAGCGCGCTCGAGCCGCTTGCGGAGCCGGTCGAAGCGGCGCCCGACGAGAATGAAATACGGTTCCATTGAGCGCAGGCGCGGCGCATTTCCCGAGGCAACTCCGCGGCGCTGCGCAGGACCTCGAAAGACTCTGATTTCCTGAATAAAATCAGGGACTTGTCAGGTCCAGTTCGAGTACAATCGCAGCGTGAGAACGCCCCTCCGATCGCGGCTCGCCGTCTGCCTGCTCGCGCTCTGCCCGCAACCCGCGGCCGCGGACTCGACACTGTCCGGTGTCTGTCCGGACGGCAGCGTGTTCGTGGTCCAGAGCCGCAGCTCCGTGCCCTGTGCGAACCCGCGCTTCGTCGACGCGGCGGACCTCCCGCCGCTGCGCCCGCACCTGCTGCCGCGGCCGTACACGTGGTACGTCGATCAAGAGACGCGCAACCCGAACAATCCGTACAACCTCGTCGAGGCGGCCGAGAAGATCCGCGCGGCGCGGCTGGGCACGACGCCGGGCGCAGAGAGCGCGCAAGCAGCGCCATCGCAGCCCGCGCCAGCGATCGGCGCGGTCGCTCGGCCTGCGCCGCCGACCCCTCCACCACCGGCGGCTGCGGAGCTTCGGCTGGCCGACGACGAGCTCCGCGACCTGGTGCGCCTGATCGGGCTGCGCCAGGCGGATTCCCCCGCGCAGCTCGAGATCTCCGACGCGCGCGGCGACGCGCGAATGCGCATCCAGCTCGCCTACTCGGCCTCGTTCGAGTCATGGGCGCTCGCGAGCCTCGGACTCGACCCGTCGGCGAGCCACGTGTTCGTCTTCGCGACGCTCGCCGAGTCGGACACCGAGTTCCAGCCGAATTTCTTCGTCGTGCAGGGCGGCCGCACCTACCGACCCGATCCGACGCGGCCGAGCGAGATCGGCTTCCTGCTCGGCGAGTCCGGCGCACTTCCCGCCGGCGAGCTCGCCGTCGGCTACCTGGTCGTTCCCGCGAGCTTCGAGCCGCACGCGGCGATCGAGCTGTTCTGGAACGATCGCAGCGTCGAGACCGTGCTCGCGCCTGCGACCGGCGGCGCCGCGCCCTCGCGCTGAGGCTCGGCTCCCGCGCGCCCCTCGCGAGGGCTACGATGGCGTCTCGGCGCCACCGCTGCCGCGAAGGAGGTCTCGATGCCAGCGCTGGACGGAATGCGCGTGCTCGACATGACGCAGTACGAGGCCGGCACCGCGTGCACGCAGGCGCTGGCCTGGCTCGACGCGGACGTGGTGAAGATCGAGCGCCCGGGGTCCGGCGATCCCGGACGGGGCTTGCTCGTCGGAGGCGATCACTCGGCGTACTTTCTCAGCTGGAACGCGAACAAGCGCAGCGTCGCTGTCGCCCTCGAGAAGCCCGAGGGACGCGAGCTGCTCCTGCGCATGCTTCCGCGCTACGACGTCTTCGTCGAGAACTTCGGGCCCGGCGTGCTCGAGAAGCTGGGGCTCGAGTACGAGGCGATGCGCGCGGTGCACCCCGCGATCATCCACGCGCGCATCAAGGGCTTCGGCGGCGGCGGGCCGTACGCGAGCTACAAGTGCTTCGACATGGTCGCGCAGGCGGCGTCGGGCGCGTTCTCGGTGACCGGCGAGCCCGACGGGCCGCCGATGTGTCCGGGCCCGACGCTGGCCGACTCGGGCACGGGCGTGCAGGCGGCGCTCGCGATCACCGCGGCCTACGTGCAGCGATTGCGCACCGGCGAGGGGCAGCAGATCGAGATCGCGATGCAGGAGGCGATGACCTTCTACATGCGCACGCGAATCGCGAACGGATCGGAGTGGGGCTCTCGCGCGGTCCCCCGCACGGGCAACGGCGAGGGGCCGATGCTGAACCTGTACCCGTGCAAGCCCGGCGGGCCGAACGACTACGTGTACCTGGTCGTCGCGACGCCGCGGATGTGGGACCAGCTCTGCAGCGCGCTCGACCGTCCCGATCTCGCCAGCGATCCCCGCTTCAAGGGCTGGCTGCTGCGGCACGAGAACGGCGCGGCGCTCTACGAGGAGATCGCGAGCTGGACGCGGGAGCACACCAAGCACGAGGCGATGCGGATCCTGGCCGAGGCAGGCGTGCCGTGCAGCGCGGTGCTCGACACCCGCGATCTGTTCCAGGATCCGCAGCTCGCGGCGCGCGGCTTCGTGAAGCGGGTGAAGCACGAGGTGCTCGGCGAGGTGCCGATCCTGGGCTCGCCGTTCCGCCTCTCGCAGAGCGAGGTCGAGCTTCGCGCGGCGCCCGTGCTCGGCCGGCACACCGACGAGGTGCTGCGCGAGGATCTCGGCCTGTCCGACTCCGATCTTCGCGCGCTCCACGCGTCCGGGGTGGTCGCGACGAAGGAGAGCTGAGGTGAGACGCGCGGTGCGCGTTGCAGCGGGCGTGCTCCTGGCCCTGTTCGGCGCGGCGACGGCGGCGGCGCGCGACATCCACATCTGCCTGGTTCCCGACACGCAGAACCTCGCCAACCAGGAGGACAACGCCGTCGTGTCGCCGAAGACGACCTGTCAGGTGGATCCGATCCGCGGCGCCTGCATCGGCGCGCACTGCGAGAAGTCGCCGTACTGCATCGGGTCGTGGCACCGGACCGGCGAGATCCTGCTCGCCAACGTCGCGTACAGCATGACCGGGCAGTGGCAGAAGATCGACTACTCGGAGATCCACGGCCGCGATCGGGTGCGGTCCAAGCTCGACCACTCGCTCGATCACCCCCCCTGCGACCTGATCCTGGGCCTCGGCGACATGATGGACATCAGCTACCCGCCCGCGAAGGCCTGCACGCCCGAGGTGCTCGACCACGCGAGCCCGAGCGACAACTACCACCAGTACGAGGCGGTGCTCGGCTTCTGGACGATCATCCGCGACTCGGGAATTCCGTTCCTGCCGCTGCGCGGGAATCACGATCCCGAGGCCTGTTACACCAAGCTGATGGAGGCGCTCGAGTTCGAGTCACTTCCCTTCTACTACGCGAAGTCCTCGAGCGGCCAGTCTCCTGGAAGCGCCGCCGGCAAGAGCGACGGCGCGCTGCTCACGGGGCAGTCCCATGCGATCAAGACGGAGATCGCCGGGCGTACCTTCTGCGCGGTGGGGGTTCAGGACGCCGTCGCCAACGAAGCATGGCCCGGCCCCGCGATGACCGACGTCGCGTTCTGCAACGCGGCGATCGGCTGCGGCGGCGGCTTCCCGACGATCCTCACCGCGCACGGCGCGGTGCTCCCGAGCGGCGAGATCGACGACTCCGGCGATCCGGGACTCGGCACGCTGCGCGACGGCTGTGTGAGAAAGAGCGAGAACGACGAGGTCTTCATCGTCGCGGGCGGCCACTGGACGAACCCCGTGCGGAGCTCCGTGAAAGCCTCCGAGATCAACCCCGCGACGGGCGAGCGGATCTGGAAGCTCTTCTCCAACTGGCAGGAGCTGAACCGCCACAACGGCGGCGCGCCGAGCCGCCCGGAAGGTGTCACGCCCTCGGACGGACAGGGCGGCGTATACACCGTCATCACCATCAGCCCGAGCGAGAAGACGCTCTGCGCGCACGACTGGAACCCCTACTTCCAGACGCGGAGCGAGCGCGGCAACGGTCAGGAGCCGGGTCTGATCGGCATGACGGAGCTCTGCGAGGAGTTCGATCTCGACGCGCGCTTCTACTCCGGCGCGGGCTCCGGCAGATCGGGAAAGATCGACCGGTAGGGCACGCCGCCAGGCCACACCACGGCCCAGATCGTCAGCGCGACCAGGATCAGGTACAGCGCGAGCCCGCGCCTGCGGATGAACCAGAGCTCGAGCTCGCCCTTGTACGGCGCGATCACCTCGCGGTAGTAGCGCTCGGGGTCTCGCCCGGGCACCGAGAGCAGGCTCTCCTCGTCGCGGAACACGATCGAGCCGATGCCGGAGAGACCGGGGCGCACCTTGACGAGTTCCGCCTTCACGTGCGCGGGAAAGACCTCGAAGTGTCCCAGGGCCTGCGGACGCGGCCCGATCAGGCTCATGTCGCCGAGAAGCACGTTCAGGAGCTGTGGCAGCTCGTTGAGCTTGGTCCGGCGCAGGAAACGCCCGAACGGGAGGACGCGCGGGTCGTCCTTCAGCGTGAGCAGGCCGGAGCCCAGGTTCGGGCTGTCCTTCAGCATGGTGGCGAACTTCAGCAGGCCGAACGGCTTCCCGCCGCGCCCCACACGCTCCTGTCGGTAGAAGATCTCACCCTCGCCGGAGCAGCGCAGCACCAGCGCGATCCCCACCAGCACGGGCAGCAGGCAGAGCAGGGCGACCCCGGAGAGCAATGCGTCGAGCGCCCGGGTCGACATCTCTACATCCGATCGTCGAGGTATTTTCCGGTCTCGTGGTGCGCGAACTCCGGTGCAAGTCGCTCGAAGAGCGCGACGAGCGCCTCTTTGGTCCACGCGCAACGAGCGCGCATCGCCTCGATCTCCGCCAGGAAGTCGTCGAGTCGGGTTCGGTCCCGGTACGCGGCATTCCGGATCACGCCGATGTTCGGAAAGCGCTCGAGATCGAGATCCTGGCCAGACACGAAAAACTCCTCGAAGGCCTTCTCGCCGGTGGTGTCGCTGTCGAAGAAGTAGCAGGGCCACTTCCGCCCGGTTCGGTCGCGCGATTTCGCGCGCGCCTCGTCCTCGCTCGCGCAGGGATCCGCCTCGTAGCCCAGGCTCGCCAGATAGCGCACGGCGATCTCGGAGAACGTGAGCAGGCTCTCCGCGGGATCGAGCTTGGGGAAGAAGATGTCGCGGTTCTCTCCGAGCAGGCACGACATCACACAGAGGACTCCCGACTCCTCCTGCGTGATGAAGTACCTGCGCACGTCGCGCGGCGCGGAGAGCGGCTGGCCCTTGGCGATCCGCTGCGCGAACCCGTGCAGCAGGCTTCCGTCCGAGAACGCGACGTTCGCGAAGCGAGCGGTGGACACGGGCACCCGCAGGCTCGCGTTCAGCAGGAACAGCTCCATGATCCGCTTGGAGGCGCCCATCATGTTCACCGGATTGGTCGCCTTGTCGGTCGAGACGCAGAAGTACTTCCGGGCGCCCATCCTGTGCGCGTCCTCGAGCGTTCGCACCGTGTTCAGGACGTTGACCTCGATCATGCGCATCAGCGAGTAAGGATCCTTCTCGCTGCGAACGTGCTTCAGCGCCGAGAGGTTCAGCACGTAGTCGTAGCGCGCCGGCGCTTCGATCAGCGCGCGGAACTCGACGCCGCCGACATCGAGCGGGAAGGTGCGGAAGTCGCCGCGGGTGTATCCGAGCGAGCTGCGCAGGTCGCGAACCAGCTCCACCAGGTTGTTCTCGCTCACGTCCACGACGTGGAGCGAGGCGGGATCGCGAGCGAAGATCTCCTTCACGACGGCCTGGCCGATCGACCCCGCGCCGCCGATCACCAGGAACGAGCGCTCGGCGACCGCCGCGTCGAGCGACCCGGAGTGCCGGCGCAGCTCCTCGGCGAAGAGAGAGTGATCGCGCCCGATCAGCTTTAGAACGGACGACATCGTCGGCTAGGCCAGCGCTTCGAGGAGCGCGTCGGTCACGTAGTCGACCTGCTCGTCGCTCATGGTCGGATACAGAGGAAGCGTGAGCTCGCGCTCGCTGATCCGAGCCGCCACGGGAGTGTCCTCGGCGCGGAACGAGCCCCGATACCCGCTGAAGCTCCAGAACGGCGGGTAGTGGATGCTCGCCTGCACGCCGCGCGTCTTCAGCGCCTCGATCACGGCGAGGCGGTCGCAGCCCTCGGGCAGGAGCACGGGCAGGATGTGGTAGGCGGACACCGCGCCCGAAGGCTGTGCCGCAAAGGGCATCCGGACCGGCGACCCGGCGAGCCGCGCGCGATAGCGCGCCGTGAGGTCGCCGCGGCGCTCGTTGCCGCTCTCGAGCTTGGCGAGCTGGACCAGCCCGATCGCGGCGCGGATCTCGTCCATCCGGTAGTTCAGGCCCGGCGCGAGCACGTCATAGGTGACCGCGCGCCCCTGGTGGCGATCGAGCGTGAGGGTGGTCATTCCGTGCGAGCGCAGGCCGCGAAGCCGCTCGTAGAGCGCGCGATCGCGCGCGACGACCATTCCGCCTTCACCGACGGAGAGGTTCTTGTTGCTGAAGAACGAGAAGCAGGAGACGTCACCGAAGGTGCCGCAGGCGCGCCCCCCGACCGAGGCGCCCGGTGCATGCGCGACGTCCTCGACGAGCGCGAGGCCGCGCTTCCGGCACAGCGCGACGATCGGGTCCATGTCGCACGGGAAGCCCGCGAAGTGGAGCACCATCACGGCCTTGGTGCGCGGCGACAGACGCCGCTCGATCGACTCGGCGCAGACGTTCCAATCGTCGAGCGACGCGCAGTCGGCCAGCACCGGCTGCGCTCCCACCATGCGCACCACGTTCGCATCCGCGACGAAGGTGAGCGCGGGAATCACGACTTCGTCGCCGCGGTCGACGCCGAGCGCGAGCATCGCCATGTGCAGCGAGGCCGTGCAGTTCGCGGTCGCCACGCAGGTTCCCTCGGCTCCGAGGAGCTTGCCGAAATTCCGTTCGAACTCGGCGACCCGCTCGCCCATCGTGACCCAGCCCGACCGGACCACGGCCTCGGCTGCGGCACACTCCTCCTCGCCGAAGTTCGTCTCGAAAAGCTGCACCTTCCAGATGCTCATCGATGCCTCTCAGTGATTCGGTTTGCGGATCCACGCCAGGACGTGGGTTCGGAGGAACGGCAGAAGATTGGCGAGCGTGTACAGGCTCGGGTGGCCGCGCGCGAGGAGTCGCGAGATCGGCGGCGCCAGCGTGACGCGCCGGACCGCGAGCTCCCCATCCGGAAAGAGCTCGCGGATCCGAGCGATGGAGACACCGCGGACGTCGGGGTTGCGCGGGTTGTCCCAGGTGAAGTCGTACCAGAGCACCTGACCCCCGGGCTTGGCCAACGTCCACATGCGACGCGCCAGGCGGGCTTGAAATTCGTCGTCGAGGATCGAGCTGAACACCGTGGACTGGAAGACGACGTCGAATCGCTCGGCGCCGAGCTCGAGACTCGCGGCGTCTCCGACCAGAACGCGCGTCGCGGCCGGCAGCCGCTCACGCGCGAGGGCGACGCGCTCCTCGAGCAGCTCGTTGCCGACGAGATGGTCCGGCCGAAAGCCGAGCTGAAGCAGCGCGAGCAGATTCCCGCCCGTTCCGCAGCCGATCTCGAGCAGCGTCCGTTCGCGGACCGGCGCCAGGCCGCTCGCGTGGATCCAGCCGATCAAGGCCCGCTCACGCTCCTGGCGCGCCAACCAGACCGAGGCGTCCAGCGGATCGTATCGATCGGCGATCTCGCGAGACTTGCGACGGTCGTAGCGCTCGGCGACGGCCGAGAGCTCGCTAGAGGCTCCGTTGCTGGGCTGCCGAGTCTTGCTCAAGTCGCGCCTCGGCTCGAGCCGCGCGTGATCGCCGAGAACGAGGCGGCGCTGCCTCGCCGCAAGAGCAGGAAGTCGATCACCCCGCGGAGAAAGCCGTACCCGTAGCCGAAATGGTACGCCGCAAAGACGATCGGCAGGACCGCCAGATACCTGAAAGACCCCGCCATCCAGCAAGTGTGTACGCTCGCCGCCAGGTCGGCGACCGCATAGGCCCCGATCGCGAGCGCCAGCAACACGAGCGCAGGCGACCAGAAGAGGCCCAGCACGGCCAGGCCGAGCAGCGTGAGGACGAATCCGCCGGGAACGAGGTGGCGAATCGACGCCGGCAGCTTGTGCTTCTGGATCACTCGCACCTTCCAGTAGCCGTACTGTTTGTACTGCGCGAACAGGCTCGCGAGCGAGCTGCGCGGGTAGTAGCAGGAGCGGATGGTCGGGGACTGCCAGATCCGCCCGCCCGAGCGCGTGATGCGCAGGTTCAGCTCGTCGTCCTGGTTCCGGACCAGCTCTTCGTCGAACAGGCCCACGCGCTCGAAGACCTCCTTGCGCCAGCAGCCGAGGTACACCGTGTCGACCTCGCCCTCGTGCTCGAGCCGGTGAGAGCGCGCCCCGCCGGTCGCGAAAGGAGAATGCGAGACGAGGGCGATCGCGCTCTGCAGCCGGCTCTCGCCCGAGGCGCGCCAGGGCCCGCCCACGTTGTCCGCGCCGGTCCGCTCCAGGGTCTCGAGGCACGACCGGACGTAGTCGGAGGCGTACGTGGTGTGCGCGTCCATGCGGACGATCACGTCTCCGCTCGCCTCGCGGATGGCCGCATTCAGGCCGCAAGAGACGATGCGGCCCGGATTCGAGACCACCCGAAGGCCCGGGTTCCCTCCGGCGAACTCGTCGAGAATCGCGCGCGTTCCGTCGTCGCTCATTCCGTCCGCGATCAGCACCTCGAGCTCCCAGCCCGGCGGCACCTCCTGCGCCAGAAGCGACTCGACGAAGCCGCGGATGTAGTCCCGCTCGTTCCGGCAGGGCGAGATGATCGAGATTCGTCCGGGCATCCTGATGAGACTCCGAAGGCGACTCGGGAGTGTAACGCTCCGCGCTCCGACCCCTTGAAGCGAGCGACTCCGCACCATAGCGTCTGGCCCCGTGGCCGTTCCGCCCCCGCCAGGCCGTCCGCTTCCCGCGCACCCGGCCGGTGGCGGGCTTCGGAGCGGGCGACTTCGGATCCTCGTCTGCTGCGAGTGGGCCTGCTCGGCTGCGCTCGCGGCATTTCTGGTCTGGATCCTTTTTCGCAATCTGATCTACGCGCCCGAGCTCTGGCGCGACGAGATCACCACTCTGCACGTGGCGGCGCAGCCGTCGCTCGGCGAGCTCTGGTCGCTCGTCGAGTGGGAGTCGCTGCCGCTGCTGTGGCTGCTCGTGGTTCGCGGCTGGATCGGGCTCGGCTTCGGCGCCGACGCGGAGTCGCTTCGCGCGCTCGCGTTCATCGTCGGGCTGGGCGTGATCGCAAGCCTGCTCTTCGCGGCCTGGCGAATTGCGCGCACGCTGCCGCTGCTCGGGCTTCTGCTGGTGGCGGCGAATCCCACCGTGATCCGCTTCGGCGACACGCTCCGCGCCTACGGGTTGGGCCTGGTGCTCGCGATCCTGCTCGTCGCGGCATTCTGGCGACTGGCGCAGCGCGTCGATCGCGCGCGAATCGCGGCCGCTTCGCTCGTCTCGATCCTCGCGGTGCAGTGCCTGTACCACGACGCCGTGGTGGTGCTCGCGCTCTGCAGCGCCTGCGCAGCCGCGTGGGCGATCCGGCGTCAGCCGCGCCAGGCGGCAGTACCGCTCGCGATTGGCGCGGTCACGGCGCTCACACTGCTCCCGTACGCGGGGGCGCTGCTTCGAGCGCGTGAGTGGAACGTCGTGTTTCGCGTGCCGATCGACCTCGCCTGGCTGATCCAGAGGATTCGAGCGACCGTCGAGGTCGGAGGCCCCTGGCTCTCGGCGCTCTGGATCGGCCTCGCGGTCTCGGCGCTCGCGCTCTGCGCGCTCCGCCTGGTCCGGCCCGCAGACAGCGACGAGCCACCCGTCGACCAGCGCGCGCGCGCGGCCTTCTTCGCGGTCGCGCTTCTGCTGGGAACGGCGGCCTACGCGGCCTTCCTGGTGGTCGTGAGCTACCCGACCCAGCCCTGGTACTACCTGTCGTTCCTCGGGCTCGCGGCCGTGGGGATCGAGGGCGGCCTTGCACTGGAGCTTCGCGATCGGATCGGCGTGCGCGCGCTCCGGCTCGGCATCGTCGTCGCAGGCTTCGCGCTGGCGGCAGCCGGAATCTGGCAGCAATCGAACCTGCGCATGACGAACGTCGACCTGATCGCGCGGACGCTCGAGGAGCAGGCGCGAGCGGACGACCTGATCCTGGTCGCGCCCTGGTATCTCGGAATCGCTTTCGACCACTACGACTCGGGCGCGACTCCGTGGCTGTCCGTGCCGGACGTCTCGGATCGAAGTCTCACGCGCTACGACCTGGTGAAGGCGCAGATGCTGCGCCCCGACGCCGTGCGGCCGATCGCGGATCGCGTCTCGCAGACGCTTGCGAGCGGTGCGAGGGTCTGGCTCGTCGGGTCGCTGCCGCTTCTCGACGGAAATCCGCCGCCGCGCGCGGCGCCGGTGGCGCCAGACTCGCCGCTCGGCTGGAGCGAGAGCGCCTATCAGCAGCTCTGGTCGCGCGAGGTCGCGCACCGCCTGCAGCGGGACGCTCGCCGTGTCCGCGAGATCCCGATCGCGACGCCGCTCGCCGTGAGCCGCTACGAGAGCCCGCCGCTGTTTCTGTTCGAGGCCGAGCCGACGCCGCGCGGCCCTGATTGACAGGTCCGGCGCGCCCCCGCAGTATTTTTTTCGTCGCTGGCGCAGCGCCGGTGGGCTCACGCGGGTGCTCCACGCGGACGTGCTCGTTCAGGAGATCGAAGATGCACAAGATCAGGACTCTCGCGGCGCTCTCGCTGTTCGCGGCCGCGGCGCTCGGCGCGGGGACGGCGGCGGCCGGAGGCTTCAACGGCCGCATCGACGGCGAGTTCGCGGTGGACGACATCGAGTGCGCCAACGCCAACCAGGAGGGTCGGGAGGCCCGCGCCTTGTTCGACGTCGAGGGAACCCACTTCGGCCTGGCCGGCTACGCGAGGGGCATCGGGACGGACGGCGACGCCGTCGAGATCCAGTACTTCGCGGACCTGCCCGACTCGGGATCGGCCAGCGACCGCACGGTCCGAATCAGCCAGAAGAGCTACTCCGGGTTCTGCGTGGTGATCGTGTCGGCGAACGGGCGCTCCTACGACGGCTGCTCGGGCGGCGAAGTCTTCCCCGAGAAGTGCTCCATCTCCGGCATGATGAACGTCGCCGGCAACAGCGCGAAGATCGACCTCAAGTGCAGCGCGACGAATCTCTTCCAGAGCGCGGTCGATACCCAGGGCCAGATCGACACCCTGTGGCCGCGTTCCGGAACAACCCGTGCGGCGTGCGGATCGACGCGAACGAAGCCGGGCGGACCTCCTCGCTCACGATCAGCGTGAACGGCAGGCCCGAGGAAGCGGAATAGGGCCGGGGCGCGAAGCTAGCGCGGGTAGCTCGCGTACAGTTCGACGACGATCGTCTGGCCCGTCGAGGCTTCGACGACGGCCACGCCGCTCGCGTTGAATGCCGGGTTCAGCAGGTTTTCGCGGTGGTCGTGCGAGCGCATCCACTCGTCGACGATGATCCGCATGCGGTCGCCGCCGACGCTGGTCGCGCCGATGTTCTCCGCGAACAGGCGGAAGCCCGAGACGCCGGCCGCCTGCGCGCGCTGGAGCGGGTTCTCGCCCTCTGGATTCACGTGCGCGAGATAGCCGCGGCGCGCCATGTCCTCCGCGTGACCGCGGGCGACGCGCGCGAGCTCCTGAGAGGGCGCGAGCGCGATCAGCTTGCGCTCCGCGCGCACCTGGTTCACCAGCTCGAGCAGCTCGGCCTCGGGACCCGCGAGCGCCTCGAGCGGCGCGGTGGCGAGCCAGATGACCGCCGCGAAGCCGATGCCGAAGGAGAGCGCGGCGCGCAGCGCGCTCGCGGTCGGATTCAATTCGCCCCGTCCTTGTTCCAAAGCTCGAAGACCTCGCTCGAGTCCGCCTCGCGGCTGGCGAGCTTGCCGTTCTTGTAGCGCGAGACGACGTCCGGCTTTCCGTCGAAGTCGATGTCCTCGCGCTTCTCCGAGATCTGGCCGTTCACGTAGAGCGAGACCGCGTCGGGCCGGCCGTCGCCGTTCCTGTCGACCTCTTCGCGCTCGATCTGCCCCTTGGCGTAGATCGCGACCTCGTCGCGGAAGCCGTCGCCGTCGCGGTCGATCTCGGTGCGCAGGATCTCGTCGCCCCGGTAGAAGGTCCAGGTGTCGGCCTGTCCGTCGCCGTTCGAATCGCTGCGGCGACGCGCCATGCGGCCGTCCTCGAACAGGCTCGACGTCTCCATCACGCCGTCGCCGTTCAGGTCGTCGTCGCTCGAGACGAGCCGGCCGCTCTCGTCGTAGTGGAGATTCCGATCCACGCGGCCGTCGTGATCCTCGTCGAGCGCTTCGAGCGAGGGCCGGCCGTTGCGGGTGTAGGTCCACAGATCGGGGCGCCCATCGCCGTTGCGATCGGTCGCCTCTGGCGCGCCGAGCCCGGGCGCGCCGGGCGGGATCGGTCGCGAGGCCTGCGGCGCAGCGCTCGCGCCGGGCGCGGAATTGCCCGACCGCCGGCCCAGGCTGCGCTCGAGCGCGGCGAGCTCGTCGGAGATTCGCGCTCCCTGAGCGACGCGCGTTCCCGGGGCGGCTTGCGGCGGAGCGGCGGGCGCCGGCGCGCCGGCTCGCTGCTGCAGCTGATCGCGGAGCGCCTGGTTCTCTTCCGCGAGACGATTGCGCTCGACATCGTCCGGTGTATTGGCGCGCCCGGTCGCGGGATCGGTCCCCTGGGTCGCCTTGTCGAACTGCTCCTTCGCCTCGTCGTCCGCCTTGTCGCCGAGCGACTTGCCGAGGAACCAAAACGGGTAGCCGAAGATCGGGCCGATCGGCAGGAAGCGCTTGTCCTCGAAGCTCTCGGAGACCTCCTCCTTGCCGCCGCTCACCATCGTCATGTTCGAGGCGGGCTGCGGAGCGGAGCCGGACGCGGTCGCGCCGGGGGCCGGAGCTTGCCCTGGCGCTGCTGCGCCCGCGCGTGGCGGCTCCCCGCTGCCGCTGTAGGAGCCGGAGGTGGTCCCCGGCGCGGTCGACCCGGTGGTCTGTCCGCTCGAGCCGATCGGGCCGATCGCGCTGCCGGGCATCGCGGGACCCGACTCGCCCGGGTACATCACGGTCGCGCCCATCCCGGTCAGGGTTTCCGGACGCTGCTCGCGACTGGAGCTTGAATAGCCGATGCCGCAGGCGCAGAGGGCGCTCGCGAGAAGCACGAGGGCGGGAAAGGACAGGGATCTCATCCGACCCATGCCCTGCAAGACCGGATCCCGACCGCGCGCGAAACCGCCGACCGCGGCTTTGCGCGGGCGATTGCGCAGGGACTGCGCTCGCGCTGCACGTTCGGTGTGAAGCGGAGTTCCCAGAGGTGGAAGAGCGGGCTCCGCCCGAGCGTCAATTCGCCGCGCCGGAGCTCACCCCAGCGTCGTTCAGGAAGAAGACCAGCTCCTCGCAGCGCTCCGATTCCGGGGCCCAGTAGCGAACCCGCGTCCAGGCGGGCGCGTCGAGACAGTGGCAGGTCGTGCGCTCGACTCCACAGGGCTCACGGCTCGAAGACTCGGTGCAGATGCACGCGGCTTCCGATCGATGCAGTCGAACCGCCGCCGCGTCCGGCGCGAGAAACAGCGAGGACAGCAGTAGCAGCGCCGATCCCATGATGGAATTCTACCACGGCCAAGAGACCGGACTTCCGCACCGCCAGCCGTGTGCGCCTTAAACGGGACACGGCAGCGATGACTCGCTGCCGTGCCGAGAAAGCATCCTCCGGGATGCATCAGGCCCGAAGGCGCCCATTCCAGGGCCTTTGGCTGCTTCTCTTGGAGGGAAGGCGCCAAGCTAATCCAGACGCCGAGGCGTCGCAACGGATTCGCGTCACTCTTGCGAGTCAGCGTCGAGGAATTTCGAGATTCTCGACCAGCCAGGCGAGAATCTCGGCAGTCACCTCGTCGCGATTCGTCTCGTTCAAGAGCTCGTGGCGCGCGCCGGGAAACACGCGCTCGGAGAGCCGCTCGTGCCCGGTCGCCCGCAGCGCCTGCGCGAGCGCATGGAACCCGCGCAGCGAGTCGTGCACCGGGTCGCGCTCGCCCGAAATCATCTGAACGGGCAGGTCGCGGGGGATTCGCAAGAGCGACTCTCGCGCGAAGATCCGGCGCAGCGCGCTCGCCAGATCGCAAAGCCCGCCGACGCTGAGAACGAATCCGCAGAGCGGGTCGGCGACGTAGCGCGCGACCTCCTCGCGGTCCCGCGACAGCCAGTCGAACTCCGTCTCGGCGGGCTCGAACGGGGTGTTGAAGCGGCCGAAGAGCATGCGCTGAAGCAAGCGGCTGTGGCCGCTCGCGCCCAGGCGGAGCCGCTCGAAGCGCGCGACCGCGAGCGCGAGCGCGATTCCGCGCCCGGGCGGGCCGGAGGTCCCGGAGAGGATCGCCGCGGCGAGGCGGACGCGGGCCTGCGTGAGCAGATCGAGCACGAGAAGCGAGCCCATGCTGTGACCGAGAATCGCGTGGGGAACGTCGGGGCGCTCCGCGGCGATCCGCTCGGCGAGCTCGGCGACGTCGTCGACGGCCTTGCTCCAGCCGTCGTGGTCCGCGAGGTGCCCGAGCGGCGTGGCGCCCGCGAGCGAACGCCCGTGGCCCCGCGTGTCGGCGGCGAAGACCTCGAAGCCCGCTTCGCAGAGGCGCTCCGCAAGACGCGCGTAGCGCGCGGAGTGCTCGCCCATTCCGTGCACGATCTGCAGCGTCGCGCGGATCTGACCGTCCGGAACGAAGCGGCGCACGTGGATCTCGATCCCGTCGCGACTTCTCTGGCTCTGCGAGGTGGTTCTCATCGCCCTTCCGAGGATCGGCGGGTCTGATGATGGACTCGCGAGCGCGCGCGTCAACGGCCGGGTTTGCGCGCTCGCATCGATGCGCGGAGAATCGCCCGCAGGTTGAGCGAGAAGATCGAAATCGCCCCGCGCTTCTGCGGCCCTCCAGGGACGGCGAACGGCGGCTATCTTTCGGGGCTGCTCGCGCGCGGACTCGAGGGCGCGGTCGAGGTGACGCTGCGCGCGGCGGCTCCGCTTGCAACACCGCTCGATGTCGACGTGACCTCGGACGGCGCGCGCACCTTGAGCCTCGACGGCCGCGAGCTCGCCACTGCGGTGCGGAGTTCCCTCTCGCTCGAGCTGCCGCCGCTTCCCGATCTGGCGCAGGTCGAGGCCCGCGCGGGCGGCTGCCGGGCGATGCGCACGCATCCGTTCCCGCGCGACTTCGTCTGCGGGCCGGAGCGCGCGCCGGGCGACGGGCTGCGGATCTTTCCCGGGGTCGTGCCCGGAAGCGACCGCGTCGCCGCGATCTGGCGGCCGGATCCGTCGCTCTGCGGCGCCGACGGCCGCGTGGCGGACGAGTTCCTCTGGGCCGCGCTCGACAGCCCGTCGTCGTTTCCGCTGCTCGAGCCGGAAGGGGCGCGCGCGCTCGAGCCACTCGTGCTCGGCCGGCTCTGCGTCCGGATCGAGGGATCCCTGCTCGCGCGCGAGCCCGCGCTGATTCTGGCCTGGCCGATCGCGCTCGAGGGCCGTCGCGGCGTCGCAGGTGCGGCGCTCTTCGACCCGTCGGGCCGTCCGGTCGGCCTGGCTCGAGCGACCTGGATCTCCCTCGCCGGTCGGACCTAGACCGCGATCCGCCAGCCGTCGCGCCGCAGCTCTTCGCTGGTCGCATGCCCGCGCAGCGACGGCGCCTTGCGCTCGCCGTTCAGCCGCACGAGAAGGATCTCCGCCAGCCGCTCCGCCTGCGCGAGGTCGCGCACGAGCGGGGTGAAGAAGGCGTAGGCGCTGTGCTGGCCGAACAGGCTCTCGTCCTCGCGCCGCACGAGCTCGGTGTAGCTGCGAGTCTTCGCATCGAACCCGAAGTAGACGCGCACTTCGTTGTAGTACCGCGAGGTCCCCAAGCCGGTGCCGAACTCCGCCTCGATCGCCGCGGGTCGGCCGCAGCGCGCGCAGCTGTGCTCGAGAGTCAGGGGCACGAGCGCGACCAGCTTCTCGTACTCGGGGCAATCGGCGCTGCGGCAGTGCGCGGCGCCGCGTCGCATGCGGGTCATCGGGTTTCCCTCCTTGGAATCGGGCGCGTGCTCGCGTCCCTGCCGCGAAGCAGAATCAAGTTTCGTGCCGGCCGCGCGGCGCGCGCGGTGGCCGGAGAGCCCGACGCCAAGCCCGCGCGCTGCCCAAAATGGGAAGCGCGCGACCGCGTCGCCCGCTCTCGACGCGTCGGCCGACCTGAGTCAACCTGCGACCGGCATGCCCAAGCTCAGACTGGCCATCGCCGGGGTTGGAAACTGCGCGAGCTCCCTGCTGCAGGGTCTTGCGTACTACCGGGATCACGATCCGTCGCAGAGCGCCGGGCTGCTCCATCCCGAGATCGGGGGCTATCGCATCGAGGACCTGCAGGTCGTCGCCGCCTTCGACGTGGACGAGCGCAAGGTCGGCCGGAAGCTCGAGGAGGCGGCCTTCGCGCCTCCGAACTGCACGGTCGTCTTCGCCGAGAAGCTGCCGCCGAGCGACGTCGTCGTGCAGATGGGCCCGGTGCTCGACGGCGTCGCCGAGCACATGGCGCGCCACCCGGCGGAGCGCGCGTTCCGGGTCGCGTCGGCCGCGCCGGTCGATCTGGTCGCGAAGCTTCGCGAGAGCGGAGCCGACGTGCTCGTCTGCTACCTGCCGGTCGGATCGGAGCGGGCCGTGCGCGCCTACGCCGAGGCGTGTCTCGTGGCCGGCGTGGCGCTCGTGAACTGCGTGCCGGTCTTCATCGCGTCGGATCCCTCGCTCGCCGAACGCTTCCGCGCGGCGAAGCTTCCCGTCGTGGGCGACGACATAAAGAGCCAGGTCGGCGCGACGATCGTCCACCGCACGCTCGCGCGGCTGCTCGCCGATCGCGGCGTCGCGCTCGACGCGACCTACCAGCTGAACACCGGCGGCAATACCGACTTCCTCAACATGCTCGAGCAGGAGCGGCTGATCAGCAAGCGGATCTCGAAGACCGAATCGGTCCAGTCGCAGCTCGACGTCCGCCTCGCGCCCGAGCAGATCCACATCGGCCCGTCCGACTACGTCGCCTGGCAGAGGGACAACAAGGTCTGCTTCATCCGGATGGAGTTCCGCGGCTTCGGCGACGTGCCGATGAATCTGGAGCTGCGCCTCTCGGTCGAGGACTCGCCGAACTCCGCGGGGGTGGCGATCGACGCGATCCGCTGCGCGAAGCTCGCTCGCGACCGTGGGATCGGCGGCCCGCTCGAGGAGATCTCCGCCTTCGCGATGAAGAGCCCGCCGCGGCAGATGCGCGACGTGGACGCCGCGCGCGGGCTCGAGAAATGGATCCGCTCCGCGTAGGCCTCGAATCCCACCGTCGGCGCTACGGCGATTTCGGCTCCTCGATCTCGAGCCGGAGCCGGCGCTCGAGGTCCGGGTCCGAGCTCGGCCCGGGCACCAGGCGCTTCGCGACGTCGGCCGGCGTCAGGAAATCGATCCCATCGTTCGCCTCGTGCTTCTCCAGCACGACGAGCTCCGGCCGGTAGCCTTCCTTCTTCAGGTACACGCTGTGGTCCCGGTCGCGCGGCACCCGCAGCAGCTGTGGCGTGGTGCCGATCGGCACTCCGTCGAGAAAGATCTCCGCGCCCGGGGGATCGCTCTCGATCGAGACGTTCTGATAGGCGGCACAGCCGGCGAGGCCCAGGCAGAGCAGAAGGATGTGTCTCACCTGCCGCAGTTTACAGCTCCGGTGCCTTCGGGCTAAGGTCCGCGCCCGATGGGATTGATCGACACCACTCGAATGCGGCCGGGCGTCTACGTCGAGATCGACGGGAACCCCCACGTGGTCATCTCCTATCAGCACGTGAACCCGGGCAAGGGCGGCGCGTTCGTTCGGATGCGCTTCAAGAACCTGACCAGCGGCAGCGTGCTCGACCGGACGATCAAGGCCGGCGACGTGCTCCCCGAGGCCGAGATCGCCAAGCGCGAGATGCAGTACCTGTACGACGACGGCGATCGCATGGTGTTCATGGACCAGCAGAGCTTCGAGCAGCTCGAGATCCCGCGCACGCAGGTCGAGAACCACGACCTCATGACCGAGAACTGCACGGTCGAGGTCCTGCTCCACGGCGCGCGGCCGATCGGCGTCACGCTCCCCAATTTCGTCGAGCTCGAGGTGGTCGAGACCGACCCCGCGACCAGCGGCGGCAAGCTCAAGCCCGCGAAGCTCTCGACCGGCGCGGTCGTGCAGGTCCC
The DNA here is from genome assembly GCA_016875225.1 of Deltaproteobacteria bacterium. Lineage (NCBI taxonomy): Bacteria > Pseudomonadati > Myxococcota > Myxococcia > Deltaproteobacteria bacterium. The sequence continues at coordinate 9,206 of VGRW01000003.1, read as the reverse complement.
GAGCTTCATCGCGCGCGGAGAGAAGCTGCGCATCGACACCCGCGAGCGAAGGTACGTCGAGCGGGCCTGAGCCCCGCGAGAGGAGTGCTCCGCATGAAGGCCGCGTTCCTGATTTCCGCCCTGTCGATCGCGCTCCTGTCCACGCCCGCGCATGCGCAGGAGCGGGCGTCCGAGGGGCTGCGCGAGACGATCTCCGCCGAGATCCAGAAGCTCGCGACCGCCGCGAACGCGGGCGATGCCGATGCGTTCTTCGCCCTGACCAGCGGCTCCGAGAACCTCGTGATTGCCGGCGATGGGCGAATCACGCGCGGGCTCGCCGAGGTCCGAGCGAACATGAACGATCTCTTCGTCGAGCGCGGCAGCTACCGCTGGCAGATCGGCGCCGCCGATGTGGTGAAGGCGGGACGGCACGTCGTGATCGCGGTGGCCCCGTGCCAGTTCACCGCGGTTGGCGACGAAGCGGCCGTGCGACTCACCGGCGCGATCACGGTGGTCTTCGCGCGCAACTGGTTCTGGCAGGACTACAAGGTCGTGCACAGCCACCGCAGCACCGGACGGATCGGAGTCGCCGTCGTCGAGTGAGAGCGGTGGTCTGGCTGGTCTGGATTCGCGTCGAGTCGCTGCCCGGCTGCCGGCAGGTCCCGCAGCCCGGCAGCGACGAGCTCGAGTGCGCGCTCGAGCTCGAGCACGAGGAGAAGCTCCGAGCGACCCTCGACGAGGCGCTCCGCCCGCATCGCCATCGGGTCGCGGAGATCCAGGCGAAGCTCGCATTCCGGGCGACGGATTGGGACGACCGCAGCGATCCCGAGTCGCGCGTGCGCGCCGCGGCTGCCGCCGCGATCGCGCGGGGCGGGGTGCAGTTCACCTGGTTCGGCTGCGCTCCGCCCGCGACTTCGGCCCGCGATCTCGCGCCCGGCTAGTCCGCGCGGCGGAAGACCGGCACCGGCGTGCCGTCGGCAAGCCGCTCGAAGACCACGGAGACGCGGTCGCCCGTGCGTACGGGCGCGCGTTCGCTGGCGGCCAGGCGAGACGCGAATCTCACCCGCTCGTCGAGCTCGACCCACACGAGGGTGAGCGGGAGCTTGCCCTCGTGCTCGGGAAGGAAGGAGCGCTGCAGCCGACCGTGGCTCCAGACCCGGCCCGACCCCGACGCCTCCGCCCACGCGATTCGCGTTCCGCCGCAGGAGCTGCAGCGACTTCGCACCGGCGCAAGGAAAGTGCCGCACGTCTGGCAGCGCTGGAGCGCGAGCACGCCGCGCTCCGCGGCCTCGAAGAAGGGAAGGGAGCGCTCCTCGATCTCCGGCGCCGCGCTCGAGCTCTCGGCCATCTCTTCTCTCCTCAGCTCGCGGCGGGCGAGAGCACCAGCGTCGCGTGGTAGTTGAAGATCCCGCCGTTTCCGGAGACCGCGACGAGATCGGCGCGATCCACCTGACGCTCTCCGCCGTCGCCGCGCGCCTGGATCACCGCTTCGGAGACCGGCGTCATTCCCCACATGTAGTAGGCGGAGAGCATCCCGCCGCCGGTGTTCGTCGGCAGCGCGCCGCCGGGTCCGAGCGCGCCGCTGGCCGCAAACGCGCCCCCTTCACCGCGCTTGCAGAACCCGTAGTCCTCCAGCGTGGCGATCACCGTGAACGTGTAGCAGTCGTAGATCTGCGCCGTCCGGATGTCGCCCGCCTTGCAGCCCGCCATCGAGAACGCCGCGGCGCTGCTGCGCTGCGCGAGGCTCGGAGCGGTGTCGTCCCATTCGAGCTGGTGCGCCTGCGCGAAGCCGCGCACGTAGACCGGCGGCCGCGCCAGGTCGCGAGCCTGCTCCGCGGCGCTCACGATCACGCAGATCGCGCCGTTCGAGACCAGGCAGCAGTCGAGGATGTGAAACGGCTCGACGATCCAAGGTGAAGCGTGGTAGCCGGCGAGGTCGAGCGGCTCGCGCATGGTCGCGAGCGGGTTCTTTCGCGCCCAGGCGCGCGACGAGACCGCGACCGCGCCGAGCTGGTCCTGCGTCGTGCCGTACAGATCCATGTGTCGCTGCGCGTGGAGCGCGTAGTACGGGATCGGTCCGGCGAAGCCGAGCGCGGGGCCGATCGACGCCACTCCGCGCCGGCCTGCGCGCGCGCGCCCGTAGGCCTGTCCCGCACGCGAGCCGGGCGCCAGCGGTGTGTCGGCGAAGACGCAGGCGACGTGCCGGGCGAGCCCCGCCGCGACCGCGAGCGTCGCGTAGCCGATCATCTGTCCGGCGCTCGAGCCGTAGCCGTTCATCTGTGTCTGCAGCGCGAGGTCGCGAAGTCCGACCGCCTGCGCCAGCGACAGGTCGACGCCCTGGCTGATGCCGGCGTTGATCAGCAGGCCGTCGAGCTCCGACCTCGCGAGCCCCGCATCGGCGAGGGCGCGCAGCACCGCGTCGGCCGCGAGATCGGTCGCGCTGCGCCCGTAGACGCGGCCGAGCTCGGTCATGCCCAGACCCGTGATCGCCGCGCGGCTCGAGAGCGGATGGTCGGTGCTCATGCGCGAATTCTCCCACTCTGCGCGGCCGCGGGACAAACGCGCTCGCTCAGACCAGCTTCCTGACGTCGGTGGCGACGGCGATCATCGCGACCACCACGAGCATCCCTCCCGCGCAGACCGCGCAGGTCGCAAGCGATCCGAGCTGCGCCTGCAGCCAGCCCGCGAGCGGAGCGCCGAGAATGCCGGACGCGCCCATCAGCGTGAGCGTGTAGACCGACAGCACGCGGCCGCGGCTCTCGGCCTCGGTGTGCTCCTGGAACAGGGTGCGGCCCGCGTTCATGAAGAACGCGCCGCCGACACCGAAAATCGTCGTCGCGATCAGCGCGCCCCAGAAGGGCAGGCCCAGACCGAGGGAGCCCAGACAGAGCGCGCCCGAGGCCAGCGCGAGAAGCTGCGCCATTCCCTTCCGGCGCACGCCGCCGCGAAGCAGGATCAGCGCGGAGCCGGCGATCGTGCCGACGGGGAACGTGGTGTACAGGAGCGACAGGTCCGCCACGTCGCCGTGGTAGTAGTCACGCACCAGTAGCGGGAAGACGACCTGGAACGGCCCGATGAAGAGCGTTCCCAGGGCCGCCGAAAGCAGCGCGACCGGAGCGAGGATCCGCGAGCGCGCGACCTCGCGCACGCCGTCGGCGAGCTCGCCGAGGCGGAGCGCGCGGCGTCGCGGGCGACCTCGGGCCGCGGCAGACGGGTGAGCGCGCGAACGCTCGCGAGCAGCACGAGCGTCTGCAGGCCGATCAGCGGCAGCAGGCCGACGAAACGTCCCGCGACGCCGAACGAGGAGCCCACCGCCTGCATCACGAACTGGCTGATCGTCAGCGTCGTGATCGCGCGCATCAGGTTTCCGGCGACGAGATCGGAGACCATCGCGTCGCGGGAGGGCATCAGGAAGGCCGTGATCGTGCCCATCGCGAGCACGTAGCCGATCACCACCGGCAGCGAGAGTCTCTCGGCGGCAGCGCCGGCTCCGAGCGCGGCCGCGAGCAGCGCCGCAGCGAGGTACAGGCCGATCAGCAGCGCGCGGCGATCGACCCGATCGGCGACGGCTCCTCCGAGCAGCACCAGCCCGAATCCCGGCAGCTGCTGCGCCATCTGGGTCACGGCCATCGCGGTGGAGCTGCCGTCGAGCTCCATCGCGATTTTCGTCGAGACCACCACGCTCTGCAGGCCGAAGGCCAGGAACCAGCCGCCCACGGCCGCCACGTACCACTGGAACGGACTCACGCTCCGGATCCGGTCGCGAGATCGGGGCGCAGGATTCGCACGACGGTTAGGATTCTCGCATGGCCGGGCCCGGGAGTTCGAACGAATCGCTCGCGCTCGACGAAGAGTACGGTCAGGCGACCGCGCGCTTCTACGACGCCGCTTACGCGCGCCTGCCCCTGCCGCAGCTCGACGGCCGTGACGTCGAGTTCTACCGCGAGCTCGCCCGCGAGGGTGCGGGCCCGGTGCTCGAGCTCGGCTGCGGCACGGGCCGCGTTCTGCTCCAGATCGCCGCGCTCGGCTTTCCGTGCACCGGCCTCGACGCCTCGCAGCACATGCTCGCGCGCACCCGGCAGAAGTCGACCTTCCCGAACCTCCGGCTCGTGCACGCGCCGATGCAGAGCTTCGACCTGGCCGGCGAGCGCTTCGGGCTGATCTTCTCCGCCTTCCGCGCGTTCCAGCACCTGTACGGGGTCGCAGACCAACTCGCCTGCCTGGCCTGCGTGCGGCGGCACCTCGCGCCCGGCGGCCGCTTCGCTTTCGACGTGTTCGCGCCGAGGCTCGCGCGGATGGCGGCGCTCGAGGAGCCGGAGACCGTCGACCTGCGCTTCGGCCACGAGGGCGAGGAAATCGTCCGACACGCGGCGGTGACGCGGGATCCGGCGCTTCAGCTTCTCGACGTGCGCTTCCGCTACGAGCGCTGGCGCGACGGACGGGTGGTCGGGAACGAGCTCGCGAGCTTCCGCATGCGCTGGTTCTGGCGCTACGAGCTCGAGCACCTGCTCGCGCGCGCGGGCTTTCGCGAGATCGAGATCCACGGCGACTTCGACCGCAGCCCCGTCTCGGCCGACTCCCCCGCGTTCGTGGTCGTGGCTCGCTAGCCGTCCGCGCCCCGCGATCCGCGCGGCTTGCGCGGTCGGGAATCCCGGCCCAAGATCCCGCACCCGGTCAGATCGCGCCGGGATCTGGAGACCGCATGCCGTCGCGGATCGCAGCCCGGACCGCCCAGCTCGCCTTCCTCTGCATTCTCGCCACGAGCCTCGCGGCCGAGGCGCAGGTGCCCGAGACCGAGGAGCAGAAGACCGTCTACGCGCTCGGGCGGGCGGTGGCCAGGAATTTGAAATTGTTCGCGCTCTCGCCCGACGAGGTGAAGCTCCTGATCGCGGGGCTCTCGTCGGGGCTCGCGGACGAGAAGTCCGACGTCGATCCCGACGCCTACAAGGACAAGATCAACGAGCTCATGCGCTCGCGCTCAGCGGCTCGCGCGGCGGGAGAGCGAGAGGCGTCGACGCGCTTCCTGGCCGAGGCAGCGAGCCAGAAGGGCGCGCAGAAGACCGCGTCGGGGCTGGTCTACCAGGAGACGAAGGCGGGGGCGGGCGCCGCCCCGACGAAGCAGGACGACGTCGTCGTGCACTACACCGGGAAGCGACGCGACGGATCGGTCTTCGACAGCTCGGTCGAGCGCGGCGAGCCCGCGGACTTCCCGCTCGCGCGGATGATTCCGTGCTGGACCGAGGGGCTGCAGCTGATGAAGCCGGGCGGGAAGGCGGTGATCACGTGCCCCGCCGATCTCGCCTACGGGGACACGGGGCTGCCGCCGGGTTCGGGCGAGATGATCGCGCCGGGCGCGGCGCTGCGTTTCGAGGTGGAGCTGATCAGCGTCGAGAAGGGCGGAGCGGCGAAGTCGCCCGGGTCGGCTCCCTAGACGCGCCTCCGCGCTCGCCGACGGTCGAGCTCCGCCATCAGTCCGAAGAGCTCGATCGCGTTCGCGCGGCCGAGCGCGCCGTCGCTCCACTCGCGGTAGAGCGTGTGCACGTTGACCGCGATCCGCTCGGAGTCGCCCCAGTCCGAGTAGCTTCCGAGCGCGATGTCGCGCGCGGCGTCCGCGGGCGAGAGGCCGGCGTCGAAGCGGCGCCGCGTCTCGTCGCGCACGTAGACCAGGTAGTCGCGGACGCGAAGAGCGCCGGCCGCGTCGGTGATCGGACCGTGCCCCGGGACCACCACGCTCGCGCCGAGCGCGGCGATCCGCTCGCACGCGGCGATCCAGTTTCCCACCGGGCCCGCCCACATGATCGGCGTGCCGTCGACGAACAGGATGTCGCCGGTGAAGACGACGCCGTCGGCCGGCAGCCAGACGAGGGTGTCGCCGCGCGTGTGCGCCGGGCCGACCTCGAGCAGCACGACCGGCTTGGCGCCGACCTGCAGGTGCAGCTCGCCGCTGAAGGTCTGCGTCGGCGGCGCGTGGGGAACGCCGGAGAACTCGAAGGGTCCGAAGCAGCGCGCGAGGAACTCCCCGGCCGGACCCAGAGCCGCGGCGCTCTTCATCAGGCCCGCCATCGTCGCCGGCGGCAGCTCGTCCATCTCCTCGGCGCTCGCGCGCGAGGCGACGATCCGCGCGCCCGCGACGAGCGAGTTCCCGTAGCAGTGGTCTCCGTTCGCGTGCGTGTTCACGAGCGTGCCGATTCGCGACGCCGCCGGCGCTGCGCGGCGCATTGCCTCGAGCATCTCCGCCGTCAGCCGCAGGTCGAAGAGCGTGTCGACCAGCAGCGACTCCCCTCCGTCGCAGACCAGCCCCGCATTGCTCCAGCCCCAGCTCCCATCCGGCTGAAGCCACGCGAAGCTGCCGTTCCCGAGTTCGTGAAGCCCCTTCTCATACTTCCAAGACCGCATCCGCACAGCCTACCAAGCCACGCCAGCGCTGAGAACACGGCGTGCGCAGCCTCGGCGGCCGGGCCGGGCCTCGACGAGGAGGGTCGAGGGTTCCCACCCGAGGGGACCCCCGAGGAGAGACCGGCCCGGCCGCCGAGGCCACCGATGCCCCGACCTTGGACTGTCCTGCTCCTAGTTCACTAGTCTGTCCCCGATGAGGAACAGGGTGCTAGCCCTGCTCGAGCCGCCGCTCACGCGGCTGGGCGACGGCAACGCCGCAAAGCTCGCCTGGCTGGTCGGGCTGCGCTGGATCGCGCTCGGCGCGCAGTTCCTGTCGATCCTGCCCGCGCTGCGCTTCGAGCTCCTCGAGCCCGAGCGCGTGCCCGCGTTCCTCGCGGTGGTGGTGGCGCTCGCGCTGCTGAACGCGGTGACCGCGGGTCGTCTGCGCCGCGGCAGCAACGTCTCGCCGATCGAGCTCGGCGCGCAGCTCTTCGCGGACATCGCGGCGCTCTCGCTGCTTCTCGCGCTCTCGGGCGGCGCGTGGAATCCGCTGATCCCGCTGCTGTTCTTCCATGCCGGGCTCGCCGCGCTCCTGCTCGAGGCGCGCGTCTCGCTGGCGTTCTTCTGGAGCCTGGTCGGGTGCCTCGCGCTCGTGCAGGCGTTCGGGCACGTGCCGCCCGGGCTCGAGAACGCGCGGGTCGCGCCGGCGGTGCTCTTCCCCGCGCAGTTCCTGGTCGCCGGCGTGTTCTGGATCTTCACCACCTGGCTCTCGAACACGCTGCTCGCGCTCGGCGCCCAGCTCCGCGCGCGCGACGAAGAGCGCGGTCGCATCGATCGGCTCCGCGCGGTGGGAGCACTCGCGGCCGGACTCTCGCACGAGTTCGCGACGCCGCTGAACACGGCGATGCTGCGGCTCGAACGGCTGGCCCGCAAGCTCGATCTCGGCGAGGACCCGTCGCTCGGCGAGGCTCGCGAGGCGCTGCTCCGCTGCGGCGACATCCTGCGCCAGATGGCGGGTTCGCAGCTTCGCCCCGACGGCCTCCGACTCGAGGCGGGCGACGTCGGGGATCTCGTCGAGCAGGTCTGCGCGGGCCTGCGCGCCGAGGAGCCGACCGTGCCGCTGCGCCTCCGGCGGGAACGCGGTCCGGCGCTCGTGGTGCTTCCGGCGGTCGCGTTCACGCAGGCGGTGCTGAACCTGATCGAGAACGCGCTCGAGGAGAGCTCGCCGGAAGCTCCGCTCGAGGTCGACGTGTCCATGACACAGGACCGTGTCGTGGTCGAGGTGCGCGACCACGGCCCGGGCTGGCCGGCGCTGGTCCGCGCGCATCTCGGCGAGCCGTTCGTGACCACGCGGCCGAGCGGGGTGGGGCTCGGGCTGTACTTCGCCTACACGCTGGCCGAGACGGTGGGCGGTCGGCTCGAGCTCGACGACACCCCGGGCGGCGGCGCGATCGCGCGCCTCGTGCTGCCGGTCGCGCGTGATTTGCGCCTGCAAGGAGCTTCATGACGACGTCGCCTTCCCTGTTGATCGTCGACGACGACGAGCGCTTCGCGGAGACGCTCTCGCTCGAGTTCCGCGAGCGAGGCTGGAGCGTGGATCGCGTCGGCGATCTCGACGCGCTGCGCGCGCTGCCGCCGTTCGCGTACACCTGCGCCAGCGTGGACCTCAGGCTCCGCGCGCAGAGCGGGCTCGACGCGATTCCGATCATCCTCGAACGCAGCCCGGAGACCCGGATCGTCGTGCTCACCGGCTACGGGAGCATCGCGACCGCGGTGCAGGCGGTGAAGCTCGGGGCACTCGACTATCTGACCAAGCCGGTGCAGGTCGAGGATCTGTTGCAGGCGTTCCTCGGCAAGGGGCTCGCCACCGGCGAGGAGAAGGGCGCGGACTCGCAGACGCTGGCGAGGCGCGAGCGCGAGTACGTCGAGTGGGTGCTCGCGGCCTGCGACGGCAACATCAGTCGCGCGGCGCGCCAGCTCGGACTCCACCGCCAGAGCCTGCAGCGCAAGCTGAGAAAGTTCACGCCGCGAAGCTAGAAGGGGATCGCGAAGTCGGGCAGCCCGGCCGCCGATAGACAGCCGGGAGGGTCGTCCCATCCGTTCTCTCGTACAGACGGTCCAGCGCTTCTGGCGAAACCTCTCGCCCGTCGTGCAGGAATCCTCGCCCGATCTGCCCGAGATCCTGCACCAGGCTGCGCGGCGCAGCAGCGCGCTCGTGCTGATCCTGTCGCCCCCGGTGATCGTCGCGACCATTCTCGGGGGCGCCTCCCGGCCTGCGGAGGGACTGGCGCACGGCGCGCTGACCGAGATCGGAATGCTCGCGGCCTTCCTGCTGGCGCGGACGCGCGTGGGATTTCGCCGCCCCGAGATCCCGCTCCTGGTCGGCTCGTCGGTGATGATCGTCTCGCTCCTCTTCTCGTCCTGGCACCTGACAAGCGACGTCGACGTGTACGGACTTCTGCCGAGCGTGGTGCCGCTGGCGCTCGCGGTCTTCGCCCCGCTGCCGCCGATCTACTTCCTGCTGCTCGGGCTCGAGGTCGCGCTGCTGCACCCGCTCGCGCTCGCGTACGCGCCGTCGCGCTGGGCGCTCGATCCGTGGACGTGCGCGGCGATCTCGCTCGCGCTGGCGGCGCTAGCCTGGATTTCTCACCACTCAAACGAGCACAGGCCGGCTGACTTCTGTTAACCGTTGAGTTGCAAGACAAAACGGGCCAACAGAAAGGGCCGACCTGTGCAGACAGAGTGTAGCGCGACGCAGCTTGAGTTTTCGCCGCTGGGACGACGGCCCGTGGTGGGCCGGTTCGACGCGGAGCACGCGAGCAGCGACGGCGGGGTGCTGCTGCTGCGCGAGC